>DAIDKG010000330.1 GCA_027450125.1 Bordetella sp.
CCTGTACGCCGGCCTGTTCGATGGCGCCGAGTCGGCCAGATTGCCCCTGGGCTCGGACCGCCAGGCCTGGGTCCACGTGGCCCGCGGCAAGCTCACGGTCAACGGCCAGAAGCTGGGCGAGGGCGATGCCCTGGCCTTGAGCGACGAGGCAGAGGTGGTATTGGAAGACGGCGCGAACGCCGAAGTCCTGGTGTTCGACCTGCCGTCCAACGGCCGCTGACCGGTATCGGGCCGGGCGCATCGACTTCGATGCGCCCGGCCCGATGCCAGGGCTCGCCCGCGGCGCGGCGGCGTCAGCGGATATCGCGGTACTGGCGGGTCAGAGGCCGCTTCAGAAGCACTTCCGATCCGAAGTTCAGCGCGTAGCGCACCGCCGTCGTGGCGAATCCTTCGTCCTGCAGCCGCCGCGCCGATGTATGCATCACCAGCCGCAAATCGAAGACGACCTTGCCTTCCTGCGCCAGGCGACGGGCGATGTTCGTGTCCTCGCCGTAAAACGAAATCGTCGTATCGAACCCGCCGATGCGCAGGAGCGCAGCCTTGCTCGCGGCGAAATTGCCGCCGACCGCCATGTAGTGCGTGAAGCGGTACATGGGCATGGCCAGCAGCCGCCAGTAAAGCTGCACGAAAGCGCGCTTGGCGCGCGACAACTCGTCGTAGACGTAAGGTCCGCTGACGCACACGACCTCGGCGTCGCGTTCGTAGGCGTCGAGCACGCGCCCGATCCAGCCGGGCGGCATGCGCGTATCGGCATCGACATAGGCCAGGATGTCCCCGCGAGCGGCCTCTAGGCCGCATTGGCGGGCGTGCGTCAATCCTTTGCGTGGCTCGGCGACCACTCGCACCAGGGGAAAGGCCGAAGCGACCTGGGCGGTGCGATCGGTGCTCGCATTGTCGACGACGACGATCTCCAGCTCGCCGCGGCCCGCATTCGCGCGCAATTCGGCCGAAACCGACTCAAGGCAGGCGTGCAGGTAGTCTTCTTCGTTGTAGGCGGGAATGACGACGCTCAACTTCATCCAAACGCTCCTTGCTCGTTGTGTTGTTCGATTCCGCGCGCGGCGTCGGCCGCCGCATAGATCCGTTCCCATGCAGCGACCGTCTCGGCGATTCCGAAGCGGCGGGCTTTCGCCCAGGCGCGTTCACCCATCTGCGCGCGCATCGACGGCTCGCGCAGCAGCGTCAGCAGGTGCGCGGCAAACTGGCCGGCGTCGCCGGGCTCGGCCAAAAGCCCCGCGTCGTCGGCAATGTATTCGGGCAAAGCGCGCCAGCGCGCGCCGACAGCGGGAAGCCCCGAGCTCATTGCCTGCAGCAGCACCATGCTTTGCGTCTCGGACGTGCTGGCGATCGCGAAAACGTCCGCGGCTCGATAGGCCTGCGCCAACGCCGGCTTGTCGAGCGTACCCAGAAACTTTACCCGTTGGCCGACGCCCAGGTCGGCCGCAAGCTGCGCCAGCCGTGGGCGCGCGGTGCCGTGGCCTGCCAAGGCCAGCATCGCATCGGGCTGTTCCCGGGCGACGATGGCCAGCGCCCGCACGAGCACGTCGATGTTTTTCTCGATCGCAAGCCGGCCCGCGTAAAGAATGGTCGAACCGGAAAATCCGAGGCTGCGCTTGAGCGCCTGCCGCTCGTCGGCCTCGCCTGGCCGGAAAAGCGCGGTGTCGATCGGATTCGATACCACTTGCGCGGGCTTGCGCAGCCCGGATGCGCGCATTTCGTCGAGCACCGAGCGCGACGGGCCCGTTACGATGGCGCAGCGGTTGTAGTAGGCCGTCGCGGCCTTGACGCTGTAGCGTGCGAACTGCCGTGCGGCGATCGGCGCGTACATGCTGAACTCGCCGATCGCCCAGTGGTTGGTTCCCACGAGCGGTACGCGCAGGCGCCGGGCGGCGGCCAGCGCTTCCCAGCCGGCACCCAGGAAAGTATGGGTATGGAGCACGTCGGGCTGCCAGTCAGCCAGGCCGCGCCAGCGCTGTCCGGTAGGCAGCAGCAGCCGCGACTGGCCGGTCGAGCTCGGCACCGGCACGGAAAAGAGCCGCCGCACCCGCACCCGTTCGCCCAGGTCCACCTCCTCGGCGGGCAGGCCGGCAAGGCGGTAGTCGCGCGGCGAGGCGCTCGGCGCATGGATCACGATGTCATGGCCTCGCTCGCCGAGCGCGCGGGCCGTCAGCAGAATGGAGTCCTGGATGCCGCCGAGTTCGGGGTAGAAACTGTCGGTGAAGAAGGCGATGCGCATCGGCTCACGTCTCCGACAGGTCGGGCAGGTAGCGGCGGCGCAGCAGGACGCCGGCGGCGATGCCGATCAGCGCGATCACTGCGCACGACGCCAGCCACAGATAGGTGTCGATGCGGTGATAGGCCGCGCCGGCAAAGTAGCCGAGCAGCACGAAAGCCGCGGACTTGAGCAGCGTGCCCAGCAGGTTGTAGCCGAGAAAGCGAGGCAGCGGCACCTGCGCCGCGCCGGCCGCGATCAGTACCAGGAAACCGGCCGCATGCGTGAGCTTGCCAAACAATAGCGTTTTGCCGGCATGCCGATGCAGGTGCGCCTGCAGCGCTTCCAGGTGCCGCCGGCGACCGAGGCTGAGCCTGCTGCGCCAGCGCCGCCCCGGCTGGCTGCCGAAGCGGCCGGCCCAGTAATAGAGCAGATCCCCGGCCAGGTCGCCGAGCACGACGGTCGCATAGACACCGCTCGGCTCGAGCAGGCCTTGCGACGCTAGAAAGGCGCCGATGACGGTCGCGATCGGCCCTTCGAGCACCGCGGCGGCAAACAGGGCTGCGTAGCCGTAGCTTGCGATGCTTGACGAAACCCAGTCGAGCGATGCCATCGTTCATACCTCCGTCGGCCAGTCCTGCGCTTTGGCCGCGGCGCGGCCGAAGCGGCGCCAGCCCGAACGGCGCCGGCGCGCGCCGGTTTGGCCGTGCCAGCACAAAAGCTCGAAGCGACCGTCTTCATGTTCGACGATGCCCGAGCAGGATTCTACCCAATCGCCGGTGTTCAGATAGCGGATTTCGCCAAGAAGATGGTCCGATGGATGGTGAATGTGGCCGCAGACGATACCGTGCGCGCCGTATTGCTGCGCCTGGGCGACCAGGCTGTCCTCGAAATGGCTGATGTAGTTGACGACGCGTTTGACTCGGTACTTGGCCCAAGCCGACAGCGACCAGTGGCCCAGCCCGATGCGGCGCCGGACCATATTGAGGCCGGTATTCAGGGCGAGTAGCCCATGGTAGGCCGTATGGCCGGCACAGGCCAGCCAGGGCATGCGACGCAGCACGATGTCGAACTGGTCCCCGTGCGTGACGAGAAAGCGCCTACCATCCAGCGTTTCGTGAATCGCGTTCAAGGCGATCTCGATTCCGCCCAGGTGCAGGCCGGCATACTGGCGCAGCAGCTCGTCGTGATTTCCCGGCACGTAGACGATTCGGGTTCCGCCCTGCGCCTTGGCGAACAATTCGGCCATGACGGCGCGATGCCTTTCGGCCCACCGGCGCCGCGATGTGAGACGCCGCCCTTCGACGATGTCACCAATCAGAAATATTGTGTCCGCGTCGTGCTGCTGCAAAAACTCCAGGAGCAGCTCGGCCTGGCAACCCCGTGTACCCAGGTGCAGGTCCGACAGGAACAGGGCGCGAACGCGCGTCGGCCGGCCGGCTCGGGGGCAGGCCGGCGCGTCGCGCGCTGGCCGTCCTCGCGGCATTGGGTCCGTCTGCGCTTCGTTCAGGCGCCGGACATGGGCATCGATGGCATCGAAAAGCACGTCTATCCCGCCCAGTTCGCGCACCGCGTCGCTGCATGCGTGCATGCTGTCGCTCAACTTTTCTTTACCTGGCCGATTGCGAAAAGAATTCGTGTCATGGTCGAAATCTCCAGTATCCAAAGCGTGACTTCCTGTGCGGGCAATTCAATACTTGCCTGGGCGAAGGATAGGTCGCCGAAACTTAAGACAAAATTAAGACGGCAATAGCAGACCCGTCGCCGCGGCGGATTCGATATCCCGTGATCGCTCCCCGCCCACGAAAGCACGGGCATCGTGCGCAGACATTGGGCGATAATCATTCGTCCTTCATCACGTCAGGAGCGCCTCATGTCCGAACTCAGTCCCGCCAGTGCGCTGGAGACCGTCGTAGTCCCGCGCGCGAGCGACATCGGCAACTTCGAGGTGCGGCGCGCGCTGCCGTCGATGCACAAGCGCACTGTGGGCCCTTTCGTTTTCCTGGACGAAATGGGGCCTGCGGTATTGCCCGCCGGCGCAGGCATCGATGTGCGGCCGCATCCGCATATCGGCCTGGAGACGGTCACTTATCTTTACGATGGTTCGATCATGCACCGCGACGGCGTGGGCAGTATCCAGCTCATCGAACCGGGCGAGATCAACTGGATGACCGCCGGCCGGGGCATTGTGCATTCGGAACGGTCCACGCCTGAAGACCGCCGCATCGACCAGCGCGTCTTCGGCTTGCAGATGTGGGTGGCGCTGCCGCGCGACAAAGAGGAAATGGATCCCGGTTTTGCGCACTACGGCCTGGACCTCCAGCCCGTGATCGAAGGAGAGGGAGCCTGGGTCCGCGTGGTGGCGGGATCGTTGCTGGGCCGCACTTCCGGGGTGCGCACGCAGTCGCCGCTTTTCTATGGCGATGTCAAACTTGAAGCCGGCGCCTCGCTGGACCTGCCGGCCGAGCACATCGAACGCGCCGCCTATCTGGTCGAAGGGACAGTCCGGGTCGAGGGACAAGACCACACCTCGGGCCGCCTGCTCGCCTTCGCGCCGGGACGGCCGGTCACGCTCACGGCGACGGGCGGGCCGGCACGCTTTGCCGTGCTCGGCGGCGAGCCCCTGGATGGGCCGCGTTTCGTCTGGTGGAACTTCGTCTCCAGCCGCAAGGAGCGCATTGAGCAGGCCCGCGAAGACTGGCGCCGCAATCGCTTCGATCAGGTGGTGCCCGGCGACACGACGGAGTTCATCCCCTTGCCGGAGATGCACTGAAAGCACGCATGGAGCTGTCTTATTGCCGGGGATGCTTAATCGGTGCTGCCTCATAACCCTGCAACGTAAGGGTATAGCGAATAGTTGAGAAAAACAGTCAAGTGACTGCGGTAAAATCGTCGCATTATCAGTGTCTTGCAATCTGGCCGACCCGGCACTTTTTCTCTCTCGAACATGGCAGCCTTCAATACCGAACGCGTACTCACCGTGCGCCACTGGAACGACACGCTATTCTCGTTCACCACGACCCGCGATACCGCGCTGCGCTTTCACAACGGCCACTTCGTCATGATAGGCCTGGAAGTCGAGGGCAAGCCGCTGATGCGCGCCTACAGCATCGCCAGCGCCAACTACGAGGAAAACCTCGAGTTCTTCAGCATCAAGGTGCAGGACGGCCCGCTCACCTCGCGTCTGCAGCACCTGAAAGAGGGCGACTCCATCCTGGTCAGCAAAAAGCCTGTGGGCACGCTGGTGGCCGACGATCTCAAGCCGGGCAAGCACCTGTACCTGTTTGCCACCGGCACGGGCCTGGCGCCGTTCCTGAGCATCATCAAGGATCCGGACGTCTACGAGCGCTTCGAAAAGGTCGTGCTGCTGCATGGCGTGCGCCATACCAATGAGCTGGCCTACGCCGATTTCATCGAACGCGAACTGCCCGGCAACGAGTTCTTTGGCGAGATGGCGCGCGACAAGCTCATCTATTACCCGACCGTCACGCGCGAGCCGTTCCGCAACCAGGGGCGCATTACCGCCTTGGTCGAAAGCGGCAAGCTCTTCGAGGATATCGGCCTGCCGCCCCTGGACCCGGCCGTCGATCGCGCCATGATCTGCGGCAGCCCGCAGATGCTGTCCGACATCCGCGCCATGCTCGACAGCCGTGGTTTCCACGTCTCGCCCGGCGTGGGCGAACCCGGCGATTACGTATACGAACGCGCCTTCGCGGAGAAGTAATTCGACGCATCGGCCTGTTTTTCAGATCCCTATCGCCCGCTGTCGTTGACCGACGCGGGCGATTTTTTTGGAGGCCGAGCCATCTCGGCGATTTGGCGCGTGCCTGCGGTCATGCAGTGGCAGACGATGCGCAACGTCTTTTCGGCAAGGCGTCCGATAGGGTTGTGGTCTTTCTGCACATGCCGGGTCGCCGGACGAAGAAAGGCCGGCATCGAGCCGGCCTTTTGCATGCAGCGCGCCCTGGCGGATCAGCGCTTGAGCTGCGAGAGGTCGCGCACCGCACCGCGGTCGGCCGAGGTGGCCAGGGCCGCATAGGCCTGCAGCGCCAGGGACACCTCGCG
>DAIDKG010000331.1 GCA_027450125.1 Bordetella sp.
GATCTTCGGGTGGCCGCCCCATCAGAGCCAGATCGATGCTGTTGCTGGAAAGATGCTGCAGCAGCGTCTCGCGATTGACCGCGTTGAGACTGACGCGCACATCCGGATGTTCCTGACGGAATGTCGCAATCAAGCGAGCAGCCAAATAGCTTGCCGAACTTGCCACAGATACAGTAATCGTACCGCCCTTCAAGTCCTGCAAATCGGAAATTGCATACTCCAGATTGGCCAGTTCACGTCTGACAGCACGGCTCGTTGCTAAAGTTTCTCGACCAGCCTCGGTGAGGTAGATCCGTTTTCCAATATGCTCGAACAGCGGCAGACCTAACGATGCTTCGAGCTGCTTGACTTGCATGGATACTGCAGGTTGCGTGAGGTAAAGCTCCTCGCTTGCGCGGGAAAAGCTGCCGCAACGGGAGACGGCCTCGAGAATATCCAACTGGCGTAATGTCAATCTCAGCATAAGAAATTATTTGTCATGCTATCAGAAAATATGAATATTACTTATGATTTTCGCAGCCTATAATCCCTCCAGCTACAGGGCTATTTATCCGCAATTAAATCATGGAGAAGTAATATGGACCAGTCCAATCGTTATGCAAATCTGGATCTGAAGGAAGAAGATCTCATCAAGGGCGGCAATCACATTCTGGTTGCATACAAGATGAAACCCAAATCGGGCCACGGCTATCTTGAGGCTGCCGCACACTTTGCTGCTGAGTCATCTACCGGCACCAATGTTGAAGTCTCCACGACCGATGACTTCACCAAGGGCGTCGACGCGCTGGTGTACCACATTGACGAAGCCACCGAAGACATGCGCATCGCCTACCCGATCGACCTTTTTGATCGCAATGTCACCGATGGCCGTTTCATGCTGGTCTCATTCCTGACGCTTGCGATCGGAAACAATCAAGGCATGGGCGACATCGAACACGCCAAGATGATCGACTTCTACATGCCCGAGCGTTGCATCCAGATGTTTGACGGTCCCGCCACCGACATCTCCAATCTGTGGCGCATACTCGGCCGCCCAATCAAGGATGGCGGTTATATCGCCGGGACCATCATCAAGCCAAAGCTGGGCCTGCGGCCAGAGCCGTTTGCGCATGCGGCCTATCAATTCTGGCTCGGTGGCGACTTCATCAAGAACGACGAGCCGCAGGGCAACCAGATGTTCTGCCCGCTGAAAAAAGTGCTGCCCTTGGTCTATGACTCCCTGAAACGCGCCCAGGACGAAACCGGTCAGGCCAAGCTGTTTTCCATGAACATCACCCGCCTGTTACCGGTTGGAAAAGAACCCGGCCAAGGCCCTGGAATACTACCAAAAAGCCGATAAATTGGCGCCCAACGATGTGTTGCTCACGTTCAATATGGGGCATGCCCTGGTTGAATCGGGCGACTACGCCAAGGCCTTGCAACAGTATTTCAAGGCTGAGATTCTTTCGGAAGAGTCGTTGAAAACCTGGCGCCCCATAGCCTGGTGTTCCCTGATGTGTGGGAAGTACGACCAGGCGTCAGCCTATTATCAAAAGATTTTACAGCATACGCCCTCCATCGAAGATTACCTGAACGCCGGTCACCTGGAATGGTGCAGGGGTTTTCCGTTCAAAGCCATCGAGTTGTACAAAAAGGGCATACGTGCCACACATATTCCGCTGCCTG
>DAIDKG010000332.1 GCA_027450125.1 Bordetella sp.
TTCAGCGGCTGCGCGGCCTCGAGGACTTCCTTCATCGAGGCGAGCATCGCGCGTATGTCCTCGGCCGTGGCCTTGGACAGCATCCTGGGCATGGCGCGCAGCGATCCGGCCGGATCCAGGTGCATCACCATGGTCTGTTCGCGCATCAGTTCCTTGAAGCGTTCCAGCGTGGCCACGGATTGGCCGTCCTTGGTGCGCAGGCGCCGGATGACGGCGAAGCTGCGTTCGTCCAGCCCGCCTTCCGAGCCGATCACATACAGCAGCATGCGGATCGCCGCGCGGTGCAGGCCGCCCACTGTCACCAGCCGTTGCAGTTCGGCCTGGCGCCGCACCAGGAAATCGCGGTGCTCGGGGGAGACGCCGGGATGCTGGCGCGCCGGGCGGTCGCTTGCAGCCAGGCCGGACCAGGCCTGAACCAGCGGCGAACCGTAGATGTTCATGAACAGGCGTTCCTGCGTCGAGTCGCGCAACTCCTGGTAGATGTTGAGGCCGGCCTCGATCCAGTTCGACGCCATGTTCTGCGCCAGCAGGAAGGGGTTGTCGGCCGGCGCGGGCCGGCGCTGCTCGCGCACCGCCTCGGCCAGCCCGGCCACCGGGGCGATCACGGGATTCTGGTCGGAGATCAGCTCGTAGGGCAGGCGCAGCGGGTGCATGTGCTGCATCCACTCGGCCGCTTGCGGCGTGACGGCGGCGCGCACCCAGGGTTGCACGAAGTTGCGGTACAGGCCCAGGTTCAGCTGCGAGATGCGCGAGGCCACCGCGAAGCGCTTGTCGTCCTCGGGGATCTGCTCGACGATGGCGCTTATGTCGTCCAGCGTCCGGTTCTCCACCGTCATCACGTAGTCGCCGGCGGTTTCGGCGTTGAGGGTGTCGGCGGTGCGCTCCTCGAATTCGGCCTGGTAGATGCCGGGCGGCAGCACGTCGATCATGTCGATGTTGCTGGCGAATTCCTGGTGCTCCTTGCGGGCCACATTGCCCGAGACGAAGATGCCCAGGTGCCCGATGCTTTCATGCACGGCGTAGACGATGGTCTGGCCGTGGGCCTGGACTTCGCCGTCGTGCTGGTAGAGATCGGTGATCCAGCCCAGCGCCTGCGGCGGCGGCGTGATGTTGTCGCCCTTGGAGCAGAACACGATGATGGGGGACTGGATGTTGCGCAGGTCGATGCGGATGCCGTCCGACGTCACCAGCCTGGCGGTGGCCAGGCGGTTGCCGATGAAGAGATTGTCGACGATGTACTGGATCTCGGGGCCGTTCAGGTACACGTGGCCGCCCCACCACCGCTCGAAGCCGAGATAGCGCCTGGCCTCGGTGTCGATGTTGGCGTACAGGTTGTACTGCTTGGTCCAGAGCGTATTGCCCGGGTTCAGGTGCTCGAAGTTCTGCACCAGCCAGGCGCCGTCGAAAATGCCGTGTCCCAGGTCGCTGGTCATTGCGGTCAGCCAGCTGCCGCCCAGCAGGCCGCCGGCGTAGCGCATGGGGTTGGTGCCGCGCCAGCCTGCCCAGTACGACAGCGGCGCGCCGGCGATGATGATGGGGCCGAACAGCTCGGGCCGCGTGGCTGCCGTCATCATGATCTGCCAGCCGGCCTGGCAGTTGGCCACCACCACGGGCTTGCCTTCGGCCTGGGGGTGCAGGTCGATGATCTGCTCCAGAAAGCGCGCTTCGGCGCGCATCACGTCTTCCACCGTCTGCGTCGCGGTGGGATGGGGCAGGAAGCTAGCGAAGTAGCAGGGGTGGCCGGCGCGTATCGCCACGCCGATCTCGCTTTCGGGCTTGAAGCCGCCGATGCCCGGGCCATGGCCGGCGCGCGGGTCGACCACCAGGAAGGGGCGCTTGATGGGATCGGTCGTCACGCCCTTGGGCGGGACGATGCGCAGCAGGCTGTAATTGACCGGCCGTTCGAAAGTGCGGCCGTCCAGGATGACTTCCGAGTCCATGGACAGCACGTTGGGCGCCTTCTTGGCAATGTGCTTGCGGTACTGGTTGCCGCGCTGGCGCATCACGTCGGTGTACAGCACGCCGCGCTGCCATGCATCGACGCCGTATTGCCAGGCCGCCATCAGGGGGTTGAGGGCGGGATCGGCAAAGGGGAGAAGCTCCGGCGCGGCGGGGGAGCGGGGTGCGGGTGCTGCCATGGCAGTCTCCTGGTGAGGCGGCCGGTCTGGGCGGATCGGCACGCCAGGTGTCTGCATGGATTACACAGCAATTTATGTTGCGATGCAACATGAGCGGATTTCCACGGGACGCAGGCCGCTCCGCCGGCGCGCTGCCAGGCGCCGCTCAGGCTGCGAGCTTTTTTTGCCAGAACATGGCTCGGCCGTTTTCTTCCTGCAATTGGTAGCCTTCGTAGCCCATTTTCTGGTAAAGCGCCTTGGCGGGAAGGTTGCCTTCCAGCACCTCGAGGGTCAGCTTGCAGCAGCCCATGGCCCGGGCGCGCTCTTCCAGCGCGGCCAGCAGGCGCTGGGCGACGCCCTGGCCGCGAAAGCGCGCCGAGACCATGAAGTCGTGCAGGTTCACGAGCGGCTTGCAGGCAAAGGTGGAAAAACCTTCCAGGTAGATGGCCAGGCCGGCCGGCTGGCCGTCCACCCGGGCCACCAGGGCGTGGGCCCAGGGGCGCGCGGCCAGCGAGGCGGCGAGGTTGGCGCGGGTGTGGGCGGGCAGGGGCTCGCTGCCGCCCATGTCGCCGCTGGCGTATTCGTCGAGCAGCTCGACCACGATGCGGCCGTGCTCGGGGTTCTTGAAATCGATGTCGATGATGTCCAGCATGGGGATTTCCTCAAAGGTGTCCCGGGATTTTATGATTACGCCATGACCGCCACCACCGCATCCGCCTCGGCGCGCATCGAGCGCCGTCATCCCGACGAACTGATCGTCGGCCTGGTTTCCATTTCCGACCGCGCCTCGCAAGGCGTCTACGCCGACCAGGGCCTGCCTGCCCTGGCGCAATGGCTGGGTACGGCACTGGCCTCGCCCTGGCAGGCCGTTGAGCGGCTGATTCCCGACGAGGCGGCCGGCATCACGGCCACGCTGATCGATCTGGTGGACCGCTGCGGCTGCGACCTGGTGCTGACCACGGGCGGTACCGGCCCGGCCCGGCGCGACGTCACGCCCGAGGCCACGCTGGCCGCCGGCACCCGGGAAATGCCGGGCTTTGGCGAGCAGATGCGCCAGATCAGCTTGAGGTTCGTGCCCACGGCCATTCTGTCGCGGCAGGTGGCGGTGATCCGCGAGACCGCCGGCCATGCGGCGCTGATCATCAATCTGCCGGGCCAGCCCAAGGCCATCCGCGAGACGCTCGAGGGCTTGCGCGGCGAGGATGGCGGCGTGCTGGTTCCCGGCATCTTCGCCGCGGTGCCCTATTGCATCGACCTGATCGGTGGGCCGTATGCGCAGACCCGGCCGGAGGTGGTCAAGGCCTTCCGGCCCAAGTCGGCCGTGCGCGGCGCACAGCCGGAGCCCGCCGGCGCCACCCGGCGCCAGGACTGACCGGACCCTAGGCGGCCTTTTTTTGTTCGTCCAGGTTGATCTGGGCGCAGAGCGTGCCGTACAGCCGCTCGGCATAGCTCAAGGCGTGGGTGGTCTGCTGGTGCAGGCGCTGCTGTTCGTCCAGGCACCTGTCGTACTTGGCGCGCGCCTGGACGTAGGTCAGCCCGGTGTTGCGCAGGCTGTTGATGAAGGGAATGCGCGAACGGCGCAACTGGCGCAGGCCCCGCTCGCCCCGCTCGAACGCGCGGCGCGCCGAGGCCAGG
>DAIDKG010000333.1 GCA_027450125.1 Bordetella sp.
GGGCGTGCAGCCTGATGCGCCGCTGGACTCGACCGTCGCAATGGCGAATTCGGGAGGCGTGCGATGACCGTGCTGCCGAACCGGGCGCAGGATCCGGCAACCGTGCTGGACTGGCTGCGCGCACGGGTGTCCCCCGGCGCGCATCTACAGATGGATTCGCGCGAGATACGGCATGGCGACGTGTTCGTCGCTTGCGCGGGCTTGCGCAGCGACGGCCGGCATTTCATTGCGCAGGCGCTGGCGCAGGGCGCCGGCGCCGTGGTCTATGAGGCGGCTGACGCACAAACAGGCGACGTGCCGGGGCCGGCGCTGGCCGTACCGGGCCTGCGCGCCATGCTCGGCGAGTTGGCCGATCGATGGTACGGACAACCTTCGGCGGCCATGAGTGTGGTGGCCATCACGGGCACCAACGGCAAGACCTCCTGTGTGCAATGGATCGCTCGCGCATTGACGCGCCTGGGCCGGCCTTGCGGCACGTTGGGAACCCTGGGTGCCATGCTGCCGGACGGCCGGTCGCTGGGCGGCACGCTGACCACGCCCGACGTGGTGTCCGTGCATCGTGCACTGGCCGCCATGCGCGACGCCGGTGCGGCGGCCGTTGCGCTCGAAGCCTCGTCCATCGGGCTGGACCAGGGACGCCTGGACGGCGTGCGCATCAAAGTGGCCGGATTTACCAATCTGACGCGCGACCATCTGGACTATCACGGCACCATGGAACGCTACGAGGCGTCCAAGGCCGTGCTGTTTCGCCGCGCGGGCCTGTCGGCGGCGATCATCAACGCCGACGATCAGGCAGGCCGCCGCATCGGCGCAGACCTGCCCGCAGGCGTAGTGCGGACTTATGCGCTGGACGACGGCCAGGCCGATATCCGCGCCAGGGATCTGCAAGCGATGGCGCAGGGCCAGGTGTTCGCGCTTGCCATGCCCGACGGCGAGGCACAGATCATCACGCGCCTGCTTGGCCGACACAATGTGTACAACCTGTTGCTGGTGGCCGGCGTGCTGTCGGCCCTGGGATTTCCATTGGCGCAGATTTCCCGTCAGTTGACGGAGGCTGCGCCGGTGGACGGCCGCATGCAGGTCGTCGAGCCGCCGACTGCGGGCATACCGACTGCGGGCGTACCGGCGGCGGGCCCCATGGTCGTCGTCGATTATTCGCATACGCCCGATTCGCTCGAGCGCGCACTGGATGCGCTGCGGCCCGTAGTCCGGGCGCGCCGAGGCAGGCTCGTCTGCGTCTTCGGCTGCGGAGGCGAGCGCGATCCGGGCAAGAGACCGCAGATGGGCCGTATCGCGGCCGTCGGCGCCGACCGCATCATCGTCACCAGCGACAATCCGCGCGGCGAAGTGCCCGAGGCCATTCTTCAAGAGATCATGTTGGGCGTGCCTGTCGGCGCGCAGGTTCAGGTCCGGGTCGATCGGGCCCAGGCCATTCTGCACGCGATCTGGTCCAGCGCCGCCGAGGACGTGGTCCTGCTGGCCGGCAAGGGCCATGAAACCTACCAGGAGATCGAGGGCCGCAAGCTGCCTTTCGACGATCGCGAATGGGCGCGCCTGGCCTTGCTGCTGCCGCATGTGCCCGCCGTGTCGACGGACACGCGCAGCATCAGTAGGGGCGAGCTGTTCCTGGCGTTGTCGGGCGACAATTTCGACGGGCACGACTATCTGGCCCAGGCTCGAAGCGCCGGCGCCTGCGCAGCCGTGGTGGCGCGCCGCGTTGCCGATTGCGAACTGCCTCAGCTGGTGCTGGGCGACACGCGCATTGCCCTGGGCCGTATCGGCACCGCATGGCGCGCCCGTTTTGCGCTGCCGGTGATCGCAGTGACCGGCAGCAATGGCAAGACCACGACCAAGGAAATGGTCTCGGCCATTCTGGCGGCGTGGCAGGGCGAGGAAAATCGTCTTGCGACGGCGGGCAATTTCAACAACGACATCGGCGTGCCGCTGACCTTGCTGCGCTTGCGGCAGCGGCATCGCGCGGCGGTGTTCGAACTGGGCATGAACCATCCCGGCGAAATCGCCTGCCTGGCCGAAATGGCCGCGGCCGACGTGGCGCTGGTAAACAATGCCCAGCGCGAGCACCAGGAATTCATGCATGGCGTCCAGGCCGTGGCGCGCGAAAATGGCGCTGCGATCGCCGCGCTGCCGTCCGACGGCGTGGCTGTCTATCCGGGCGACGACACCTATACCTGGGTGTGGGATGAACTGGCCGGCGCGCGGCGCAAGTTGCGCTTCGGCCTGGCGCCGGGCGTCGAGATATACGCGCAGAACGTCAGCAGCGACGCCGCGGGCTCGCGCTGCGAGGTCGTGACGCCGCTGGGCCGGATCGAGCTGGTGCTGCCCGTGCCGGGCCTGCACAATCTGCGCAACGCCCTGGCCGCCTTGGCCTGCGGGCTGGCGGCAGGAGCCTCCCTGGAAGTGGCCGCGCGCGCGCTGGCATCTTTCAGCGCGGTCAAGGGCCGGATGCAGCGCAAGGCCATGGGCGACGGCACTGTGCTGATCGACGACACCTACAATGCCAATCCCGATTCGGTGCGTGCGGCCATCGATGTGCTGGCGACCCTGGCGGGGCCGCGAGCCCTGGTTCTGGGCGACATGGGCGAGGTAGGCGACGACGGTCCCGCCATGCACCGCGAGGTAGGGGAATATGCCCGCAGCCGCGGTATCGAGGCGCTGTTCACGCTGGGCGACGCCACGCGCGTGAGCGCCGACGCCTTCGGGCAAGACGCGCACGCATGCGGCACGGTGGATGAAGTCCTGGCGGCGCTGCGCAAGCAGGCTTATGCCAGCATTCTGGTCAAGGGTTCGCGATTTATGCGCATGGAACGAGTGGTACAGGGCCTTGCCGCCCAAGGGCAAGGCGGGGGAGGCGCGCATGCTGCTTGAGATTTTCCGGATACTCTCCGAGAAAGTGCGCGTACTTGCCGTATTCGAGTACATCACCCTGCGTGCCGTGCTGGCCTGCGCGACGTCGCTGCTGATCGGCCTGGTGGCCGGCCCGCACGTGATCCGCAAGCTCACGGAGATGAAAATAGGCCAGGCCGTGCGCAGCTACGGCCCGCAGACGCACCAGGCCAAGAACGGTACGCCCACCATGGGCGGAGCGCTCATCCTGATCTCGATCGCCATCAGCACCTTGCTCTGGGCCGACTGGACCAACCGGTTCGTCTGGGTGGTTCTGCTAGTCACTTTCGGCTTCGGCTGGATAGGCTGGGCCGACGACTATCGCAAAGTGGTGCACCGCGATCCCGAAGGCATGCCCGCACGCCAGAAGTTCTTCTGGCAGGCGCTGATCGGTCTGCTGGCCGCCGTTTACCTGGCCTTCGCCGTGTCGGCGCCGGCCAATGCCGATCTTTGGCCCCTGTTCAGGACCTGGGTGGAAAGCGGCTTCTCCATGACCCTGCCGACGCGGGCCGACCTGATCGTGCCTTTCTTCAAGAGCGTCAGTTACCCGCTGGGGGTGTTCGGGTTCGTGATACTGACCTGGCTGGTCATCGTCGGCACCAGCAACGCCGTCAACCTGACCGACGGCCTGGATGGCCTGGCTATCATGCCTACCGTCATGGTGGGGGCGGCGCTCGGTATTTTCGCCTACGTGGTCGGTCGTGTTGACTATTCCAAGTACCTGCTGTTTCCGTATATCCCCGGCGCGGGTGAGCTGATGGTGC
>DAIDKG010000334.1 GCA_027450125.1 Bordetella sp.
TTGCCATAATCACATAACCACAGTTCGGTTTCCGCCCCTTTTGTCATTTTTGCAGAAGATGCAATCCCGCCAGCACCGGTTTGAACATCGAGCAATCGAGCGTGGAAATGATCTTGAACAGCGCTTTCCAGTTCACGTACAGAACGAGCGTTGAACACGGTTTGCATCGAGTTTTGCGACATTTCTGTAGATGCGCATTTATGGAGGGCATGATCAAGGCGCCGGCTTGGCGGATTTGTTCGCGCTCATGTAGCCGATTTTCATAATATCTAACCACGACTCGGAAAAGCGGCGTTATCTGGCATCAGCAAACTCCAAAAAAGTGGCGTTTTTTGTCAAATTTGGCACTCCATGTCAAAGGAAATGGCCGATTGATTGATCTGCGCAACCATAGAAAGAATATTCTCACGGAAGCGAAAACAAGGCATAACTCCGCCAAGGTTTACAGAATTGGAGTTGGTCTGCCGGTTCTTTCGCATTATCGGAAGCTGAAATCTAGCTTCGGTCAGTAATAGAAGCTGATGACCAGCGACGAGATGGCGCTGGTGGAAAAAGTGGCGGCTTGATTCTTGAATCGACCCTGTCAACCGATTCGACAAAATCCTGGCTGGAATCTGGCCTATAAGTCCTTGGAGACGGAATTGCTAGATCGGCGGAATCCGCGCCGCGCCGTTGACCGGGCATGAATGCCGACCCGCTGCGACTGGAGCATGCAAACGATGCATATCGAGGAAGGTTCCGAAACGCTCATCGCGCGCCAGGCGATCATGAACCGGCAGGGCCGGTGCGTGGCCCATGAGCTGCTGTTTCGCGGCCGCAGCCTGGACGATTCGGCCTTCATCGACGACGACTTCGCATGCGCGATGAACGTCGTCCAGAATCTGCTGGGCAGGATAGGCATCGAGACGGTGCTGGGCGACAGCGACGGCTTTCTGAACTGCACCGCCGAATTCCTCGCCTCCAGCTTCATCGACGTGCTGCCCGCCCGGCGGATGGTGCTGGAAATTCTGGAGACCTGCGAGCTTGACCAGGCGCTTGCGCAGCGATGCGATGTCTTGCGCGGCAGGGGGTTTCGCATCGCGCTGGACGATGTCAGGGACATCACGCCGGACATAGCGGCCTTTTTGCCGTATGTCGATGTGGTCAAGATCGACTGGCCGTTCATCGAGCGCGATAGGGTGGCGCACATCGCACAGGTTTGCCACGCGGCGGGCAAGTCGGTGCTTGCGGAGAAGGTCGAGACGCCCGAGGACTACGCGCAAGCGCTCGAGGCCGGCTGCGATCTGTTCCAGGGTTTTTATTTCACCCGGCCGCAGTTGTTCAAGGGCAACAGGGCGCCGGAGAACTCGGCGCCGCTGCTGGGCATACTCGATCTGGTCATGCGGGAAGCCGACATCAACGACATCGAGCTCGCGCTGAGGGCGGCTCCGTCGCTGACGGTGAAATTCCTGCGCCTTGCCAACAGCAGCAGCCGGTGGCGCACGCACGTGTCCGAGATCACCTCGGTGCGCAAGGCATTGTCCCTGGTCGGATACAAACAACTGGCGCGCTGGAGCTGCTTCATGCTGTACGGCGCCAATGAAGACGGCCAGGCCGATCCGCTGGTGCAGCTGATCATGCGCCGCGCCGATTTCGTGGAGCGCGTGGTACGCAAGATCTCCCCTCACGACGAGCGCCGGCAGCAGGAGGCCTATCTTTGCGCGCTGCTGTCGCTGGCGCATATTGCGCAGGGCACGGATGCGCGCAGTTTCATGGGCGGGGTGGCGGTGGGCGAACCCATCCGCGAAGCGGTCGTCTCGCGCAGCGGCTGGCTCGGCACCCTGCTGGCGGTGGCCGAGTGCGTGGAAAGAGGGGGGTTCCCGTCGCAGGCGCAGGTCGCCCAGCTTTGCCCCGACTGCCGCCGCGATGCCTTGCTGGACGGCCTCTATCTGTAGTTGCGTTGGGTTCTGCGCGGCCTGCGCGAATTCCTCTTTTGAGATCAGGCTTGGGACATTTGCACAACGCCTGAGTCGCGAAGCCGATCGATGCTTTGTCCGAGCATGGCCGTAAGGCGTATTTCTTCGTCGGCATTTTTTTTCGTTTCCGCAGCGCCAGGCCGGGCCGAATGACGCTCAATGCGAAAACTCTCCAGAATCTTGACGGAAATCAATCGCCCTGCAACCCCAGGGGCTAGCCTCGATATGAGCGAAACGGCTGCCGCAAGGGTGCGGCGCCGCTTCCGATTTCGCATGGAGGCTTCGATGAAGAGCGATATTCAACTGAAGAAAGATGTCGAGCAGGAACTGGAGTGGGATCCGGCGATCAACGCGGCCGGCGTAGGCGTAGAGGTGCATGGCGGTATCGTGACGCTGGCCGGGCATCTGGGCAGCTACTCCGAAAAGCTTGCCGCCCGCAAGGCCGCGCAGCGCGTCGGGGGCGTCAAGGGCGTGGTGGTCGAGCTCGACGTCCGTATCCCGGACGCGAGCCGGCGCACCGATGAAGACATCGCCAATGTCGCGCGTTCGGTGCTGAAATGGAACGCGGGGTTGCATGAAGACTCGGTTCAGCTGTCGGTCGAGAAAGGCCGCGTCACCCTGACCGGCGAGGTGGACTGGGGCTACCAGGCGAAAGCTGCGGAAAAGGCGGTCGCGCACCTGCGCGGCGTCTGCATCGTGCTCAACCAGATCAAGGTCAAGGCGCGGGCGAAACCCGGCGACATTGCCGGCAAGATCGAGGCGGCGCTCAAGCGCCACGCCCAGGAAGAAGCGCAGCACATCAAGGTGCATGTCGGCGACGGCACGGTGACGCTGCGCGGGACGGTCGGCTCGCTGGACGAGAAATCGGCCGTGTGCAATGCCGCCTGGTCCGCCCCCGGGGTGCGGCACGTGATCGACGAGATGTCCGTCGGGCCGTCGTGATCGCCCCCGTCCGGCCCTGGGCTTGGCGTTTGCCGCCAGGCCTTGCGGCGATGCCGGACACGCTTGCCTGCGGCCCGGCGAACCGGGCCGCGGGGGCGAGCGCTCGTCACGCTGCGGCCTGTACCGCGCTTTTCGCCGGCCTGAGCCGTGCGCGCAGCTCGTCTAGCGTGCGCGTGTTGAGCACGTCGTTCCGGGAAAGCCAGCCGCGCCGCGCCTGGTCGACGCCGTACCGCAGATTGCCGAAGTCCAGGCGGCTGTGCGCGTCCGAATCGATGGAGACCAGAACGCCCTCGGCTTTCGCCATCTGGCAATAGGTGTCGAAGAGATCGAGCCTGTCGGGCTGCGCGTCGAGCTCGAGATGGCAACCGCATGCGCGCGCCTTGCGGATCACGCGTTCGATGT
>DAIDKG010000335.1 GCA_027450125.1 Bordetella sp.
AAACGCAAGTACTCGGAGAGGCTGAGCCCGAGATCGGCCGCGGCCTTCATGTAGGACTGGTGCTCGTCGTGAGACATTCGAACACCCACGAATTTTTCAAGTAATGGGCCTGACATAGCGGCGCTCTACGATAATTCGGCCGACTTCCTCGGCATAGGCACGTTCGAATGCCGTCATGCGCATGTGATGCCGCAGCGCCCCGTCGTTTTGGCTCTCGCAATGCTCGCGGCATCGTTCGTTGCGAAAGTCGATCAGGCTTTCCTCGATCTTGCCCGAGAACCAGATCTGAACCGCATGCCTTGCCGCGCGCTCCGCGTCCGGGAACCGAGGCTCTTCCCGGGGCGGCGAGTCGGTGTCATTTGCAGATTGGGTTGGCGAGAGCAGGCGCGGGTGGCGAGCCAAAGCTGCCACCGCGAAGTTTGCGGTTTGCATGGAGATTCCTGTAATGAACCGTCGCCAGACGGTGAGGGAAGACAGCTAGGTGGGCGGCAAGAAATGGGACTGGCGAACGGTTACAGGCAACCGCTGTGCGTTACGGAAATCCGCGCGCACTTCCCAAAACTGCCACCCAAAGGTAAAAATCCAAGGTGTGAAAGAAACGTCCCAGCGCTTGGAGCCTGTATTGTGACTGATAATCGTCTTGCCGGATTCTTGACGTGAACCCTTGTAAATGGCCCGAAATAGGTAGCAAAGCGCAGCGGATTGAAGGTATGCTATCGCTGCAAGTCGTTGAAAAGACTGCGCTTTGTATTTTCACCTATTTACAAACCGCGTTCTTACAAGGCGTAGGTCACAGGTTCGACCCCTGTAGCACCCACCACTTTCCTGTGCATTGCAATCGAGCGCGCAGGAAAAGCGCTTTCATCGAACGGCTGCGGCACCGCAAGCCGTTTTTTTGCGCCCATTCTTGCGAATAATTCGCATTTAGATTAGGATGCAGGTCTACCGATGCGCCGGGCCGGCCGGGCTCAGCGCAAATTCCATGCAGTCCCATGCTCGCGCTGACCCGTACTTCCGACTCTTCGGTTTTTCGAACGCCCATGTGGCTACGCCTCGGGGCGGGCGCGCTGGTGCTGGCGCTGCACGCGGCCGTTGCCGCCTTCATGGTGCTCGGCACGCGCACCGCTCCTGTCGCCGCAGAGCGCGAGTCGGCCATGATGGTGAGCGTCATCGATGCGCCCGCGCCAAGGCAGGCACCGGCCCAGGGCCTGGCACAGTCGCTGGCGCCTGCCGCCGTGCCGCCCGCCGACCCCGAGCCGCGGGTCCGGCCCGCTCCCGAACCACAGCCTATCGCGCAGCCCTCGCCGATGGAGCCGATGCCCGAGCAACAACAGCAGCAACGACAACAGCAACAGCCACAACAGCGACAACCCAAGCCGCAGCCACAGCCCAGGCCGCGTCCCAAGCCACAGCCGGCAACGCGTCCCGCGCCGCAGGAAGCTGCAAACCCCTCGCCCGAGCCGCCGGCCGCCAGCGCGCTGCAAGGCCGGCAGCAGGCCAGCCAGGCGCCGCGCCAGGACACCCCCGTTCTGGTCACCAACATCCAATACGACGGGCCCAGGCCCGTTCCGGTCTATCCCAGGCTCTCGCGCCTGCACGACGAGACCGGCCGGGTCGTCGTGCTGGTGCGCATCAGCGCCCAAGGCAAGGTGCAAGATGCAAGCATCGACATCTCCTCGGGCCATGAACGACTGGACGATGCGGCCCTGGACGCGGCCCGCCGGGCGCGGTTCAAGCCGCTCACGCGCAATGGCGTGGCCATGCCGGCCCTGGCCAGGCTGCCCTACGATTTTCAAATGAAGGACTGATCCATGAATCCGACTCCCGCACCGTCCACGGGCGTGCTGCACTTCCTGAGCCAGAGCGATGTTGTCGGCCAGGCCCTGTTTTTCATTCTGCTGCTCATGTCGCTGGTGACCTGGTACCTGATCGTCGTCAAATCGGTGAGCAATGTCCGCATGCGCGGCCGCGCCAAGGCGTTTCTCAATACGTTCTGGAATTCCAGTTCGCTGGAGCAGGTGCAGAACGAGATCGTCACGCATGGCGCGCGCGATCCCTACTCGCACCTGGCCAGCCATGCCATCCATGCCGCGGACCATCACGCCAGGTTCGGCGCCACCAAGCTGGAAGAGGCGGGCGGCCAGGGGGAGTTCATCACGCGCACCATGCGCAAGGTCATCGACGAGGAAACCGCCAAGCTCGAAAACGGTTTGACCGTGCTCGCATCCGTGGGATCCACCGCGCCTTTCGTGGGCCTGTTCGGCACGGTATGGGGGGTGTATCACGCGTTGGTGGGCATAGGCATGGCCGAAGGCATGACGATCAACCAGGTGGCCGGCCCCGTGGGCGAGGCGCTCATCATGACGGGCCTGGGCCTGGCCGTGGCCATTCCCGCCGTGCTCGCCTACAACGCCTTCGTTCGCTACAACCGCGTGTTCCTGTCGCAGCTGGACGCCTACGCGCACGATCTGTTCGCTTTCCTGACAACCGGCCATCAGGTGGCGCTTTCCGAAAGCAAGGTGCGCGCCATGCGCCGCCTGCGCGTCGAAGCGAACGCGGGCAAGTAAGCCATGGCCTTCGGCAGCTTCGACAACAAGGGGGCGGGCGGCCACACCGTCTCCGAGATCAATATGGTGCCGCTCATCGACGTGATGCTGGTGCTGCTGGTGATCTTCATCATCACGGCGCCGCTTCTGGCGCATTCGATTCGCGTCGATCTGCCGCAAGTCAGCGCTGCGCCGGCCCGGGAGGAGCCCAAGGCGATCGACCTGGCCATCAAGGGCGACGGCAGCCTGTTCTGGAACGACCAGCCGGTGACCCTGGACGGCCTGGCCGACCGTTTTGCGGCGTCGGCCCTGGACAAGCCCCAGCCCGAGATCCATATCCGTGCCGACCAGGATACGCGCTACGCGGTGCTGGCCCAGGTCATGGGCGCCGCGCGTCGGGCAGGCCTGGGCAAGATAGGGTTTATCACCACGCCGCCGCCCCAGGCGGCGGCAGGCAAGTAACGTTCTGTATACGCCTGGGATCGGATCGCGCTAGAATCGAACAATGCGAGTTCTAGTTATCGAAGACGACACCACCCTGGGCCATGCGCTGCAGGAATTCCTGTCCGACCAGGGTTATGCCGTTGACTGGCTTACCGAGGGCGACAAAGTCCAGGGGGCTATGGTCGGCCAGTCCTATGAGCTGATCCTGCTCGACCTGAATCTGCCGGGCATGGGCGGGCTCGACGTCCTGCGCCAGCTGCGCCAGGACGGCAATCAGGTTCCGGTGCTCATCCTCACTGCGCGCGACGGTCTGGACGACCGCGTGGCGGGTCTGGATGCGGGCGCCGACGACTATGTCACCAAGCCCTTCGACCTGCCCGAGCTCGCCGCGCGGGTGCGCGCCCTGGCGCGCCGCCGCGCAGGCCAGGCCCAGCCCATGATCGAGGTCGGCCCGCTGGTTTTCGATACCGTGGGCCGCGAAGTGCGCGTCAACGGCCAGCGCCTGGCGTTGTCCGTGCGCGAGCTGTCCGTACTGGAGATGCTCATGGCGCGCGTCGGCCGCGTAGTCACCAAGCGCCAGATCGTCAACTCGCTCTCGGCCTGGGATGCCGATTTCAGCGAGAACGCCGTCGAAGTCTACGTCTACCGGCTGCGCAAGCGTCTTGAAGGCACGGGCGCCAGCATCCAGACTGTGCGCGGATTCGGCTATCTGCTGGACGTGGAGTCGGCGTAAGCGCCGCATCTGCCCTACCCGGCAGGTGTGCCGACTGCGCGACGAACGCAGCCCCATGTCCGATAGTTCTCCTCCCCGGAAGCCCCCCGCGGCTACTTCCTGGCGCGCCGCCTGGCGCCTGCCGCCCGGGTCTCTCGCGCGGCTTCTGATCTCGGGGCTGATGCCCCCGCTCATGGTCCTGGTGCTGCTCGATATCGCGGTCACCTGGGTCATCACGCACAAGTTCGACATGACGGTCTGGATGCTGGAGGATTTCTTCTGGCTGATCGTTGCGGGACAAGTGTTGCTCATCCTGCTGTTTGCCGGCGTCGTGGTGCATGGCGTGCGCTCCGGCCTGCGCTCTGTCAATCACCTGGCCGAGCAGATACGGCAACGCTCCATCGAGGATATGCAGCCCATGGTGGTGGCCAATCTGCCGTCCGAGATTGCGCCGCTCGTCACGCACATCAATGATCTGCTCGAGCGCCTGGACTCGTCGCTCTCGGCCCAGCGCCGCTTCATTGGCCACGCCGCGCATCAGCTGCGCACGCCGCTGGCCGGGCTCAAGCTCGAATCCGAGCTCATGCTGGCCAGGCCCTTGCCCGATGACGTGCGCACCCGGGCCGAGCGCATCAAGGTGGTCAGCGATCGCATGATCCGGCTGGGCCAGCAGCTGCTGGTTCTGGCCAGATCCAATCCGGATGCCCAGCCGCGTGATAATTTCGTGCGACTGGACCTGTGCGAATGGGTGCGCGCCAGCGGTGCCGAATGGGTTCCGCGAGCGTTGGCCGTGCAGGTCGACCTGGACCTGATCGCGCCGGATGCGCCGGTGGCCATCGACGGCAATCCGCTGCTGCTGGACGAACTGCTGGGCAACCTGATCGACAACGCCCTGCGCTACGGCAGGAAGTCCGGCCACATCACCCTGACTGTCGGCGCGAACCCGCCGTCCCTGACGATCGAGGACGACGGACCGGGCGTGCCGCCCGACGAGCGCGAGCGGGTCTTCGAGGCGTTCTACCGTTCGCCCAGCGCGGCGGCCGGCGGCTCCGGGCTGGGCCTGGCCATCGTCCGGGAGATCGCCAATGCGCACGGCGCCTCGTGCCAGCTGACCAGCCGCCCCGACTATCCCGGCACCCGTCTGGCAGTCGTCTTTCCCGGCCCTCGCAAGGGTACCCAATTGTCACGTCACGAGCGACACGCATGAGCGCATCACCCACGAGCAGCCATCCCTCTTCGCGCAAGGCCCTGATAATGGGCGCCCTGGGCGTGGTATACGGCGATATCGGCACCAGTCCGCTATACACCCTAAAGGTGTCGCTGGACGAATTCAAGCACGTCGACGCGAGCCATGTGCTGGGGATACTGTCCCTGCTCTTCTGGCTGCTGATGGTGGTGGTGTCGTTCAAGTACGTCATGCTCATCATGCGCGCCGACAACCGCGGCGAGGGCGGCACGCTGGCCTTGCTGGAGTTGGCCGTGCGCGGGGTGCAGGGCCACAAGCGGGTAGTGCTGGTGATCCTGGGCATCTTCGGCGCGGCATTGTTCTACGGCGACAGCATGATCACGCCGGCGATCTCGGTGATCTCGGCCATCGAGGGCATAGGCATCGTCTCGCACAACTTCGATGCCTGGATCGTGCCGATCTCGCTGGTGGTGCTTATTGCGCTCTTCGCTTTTCAATCGCGCGGCACGGCCTCGGTGGGCAAGCTTTTCGGCCCCATCATGTGCCTGTGGTTCGTGACGCTGGCTGCTATGGGACTCTGGCAGATCTGGCTGCATCCGGTCGTGTTGCACGCGCTCAATCCCCTGGAGGCCGCACGCTTCATCATGCTGCGCCCGGTGGCCAGTTTCGTGCTGCTGGGAGCGGTGGTGCTCGCGCTGACGGGCGCCGAGGCGCTGTATGCCGACATGGGCCATTTCGGCCGGCCGCCCATACGTACGGCCTGGTTCTGGCTGGTGCTGCCCTCGCTGGTCATCAACTATTTTGGCCAGGGCGCACTGTTGCTGGGCAATCCCGCCGCACTCGAAAATCCATTCTTCCTGATGGTGCCCAGCTGGGGACTGGTGCCGCTGGTGTTGCTATCTGGCGTGGCGACGGTTATTGCCTCCCAGGCCGTGATCTCGGGTGCGTTTTCCATGACGCGCCAGGCCGTGCAACTGGGCTTCTGGCCGCGCATGAAGATCCTGCACACGTCGGCCGCGGAAATGGGGCAGATCTACCTGCCGCAGGTCAACGCCTTGCTGCTGGTGGCGGTGATCGTGCTGGTGATCGCGTTCCGCACATCGGCCAACCTGGCCGCGGCCTACGGGTTCGCAGTGACGGGAACCATGCTGTGCACCGGCGTGCTGGCGTTCATGGTGCTGCCGCGCGGCACCCGGGGCGGACGGCGCGTGGCCTGGATCGCGGTACTGAGCATGCTGCTGGTGATAGACCTGCTGCTGTTTTCGGCCAACGTGCTCAAGATTCACGAGGGCGGCTGGCTGCCGCTGGCCGTGGGCATCGCGGTCTTCGTGCTCATGACGACCTGGCGGCAGGGCCGCCGGTTGCTTGCCGATCTGCAGGCGCGCGATCGCCAGCCGCTCAAGGATTTCATGACCCAGCTCGAGGAGTTCCCGCCGGCGCGGGTGCACGGCACGGCGATTTTCATGACCATGAGTTCGGGCTTCGTGCCGCCGGCGCTTTTGCACAATCTCAAGCACAACAAGGTGCTGCACGAGCAGGTGCTGTTTCTGACCATCAAGGTGGCCGACGTGCCCTTCGTTTCTGCCGAGGAACGTTTCCAGGTCGAGCGCGTCAGCCACTCCAGCTGGCAGATCACCGTGCATTACGGTTTCAAGGAAGACTCCGACGTGCCCGAGGCGCTGCGCGAGGTGGGCGAGGCTTATCCTGAGCTCGATCTCGAGCCCATGCGCACGTCGTATTACCTGTCGCGACAGACGGTGGTGGGGGGCAAGCGCCCGGTCATGTCGCGCTGGCGCCGGGCGATTTTCGCCTTCATGGCGCGCAACGGCACGCGCAGCACGATGTTCTTCAAGATACCGCCCAACCGGGTGGTGGAAATGGGGATGCAGATCGAGTTGTGAAGTTGTCGTTGCTTGCTTGTTTGAGTTCTTGAGTCCTCAGCCTTTGATGAAATCGACGAAGGCCCGCAGCGGCGCCGGCAGGTGCCTGCGGCCGGGATAGTAGAGAAAGGGCCCCGGGAAGCTTTGCCACCAGGGTTCGAGCAGCGGCACCAGCTGGCCGCTGTCGAAATGCGGGCGCAGCATGTCTTCCCAGAGATTGACGATGCCCATCGAGTCCAGTGCGGCGCGCACCAGCATCGTGATGGCCAGGCCGGGCCTTACCAGCAGGGGGCCGGGCGGCGGATTCAGGTGGAGGACTTCGCCGTCGCGCTCGAAATGCCAGAGCGGCTTGGCGCCGCCCGAGAATTGCCCGCGCAGGCAGGCGTGATCGAGCAGATCGTGGGGATGCGCGGGGCGGCCATGCACGGCGACGTAGTCGGGCGAGGCGGCCACTGCAAAACGCTGGACGCGCGGCCCGATCGGCACGGCGATCATGTCCTGTTCCAGGCGCTCGTCGTAGCGGATGCCCGCATCGCAGCCGACTTCGAGCAGATTGACGAAACTGTCTTCGGCCAGGACTTCGACGTGGATATCGGGGTAAGCCTTGGTGAACCGCGACAAAATGGACGGCAGGATGGTCTGCGTGGCGTGGGCCGGTACGTTGAGCCGCAACGTACCCACCGGTTTGTCGCGAAAGCCGTTGAGCACATCGAGCGCCGTCTCTATCTCGCCCAGGAGCGGCGCCAGCCGCTCCAGCAGGCGCCGGCCGGCCTCGGTCGGCGTGACGCTGCGTGTGGTGCGATTGAGCAAGCGCATGCCGAGCCGGCCTTCCAGGCGCTGCACGGCCGTGCTCAGGCTCGACGCCGAAACGCCGCCCGCGCGCGCGGCGTCGCGAAAGCCTCCGGCACGGGCCACGGCGGCGAAAGCGGCGAGATCATTCAAGTCCATGTTCGAAATTTCGTACGACCTGTTTGGATTCAAGTGGATTATCAAACAGAAGTGTACTGGCCATACTTAACGCCATACATCGATCAAGGAGTGTGAAATGTCCTACTCAGCAACCTATTCTTTAGCCGGACGTGCGATCAACCGCATGGGCTACGGCGCCATGCAACTGGCCGGCCCGGGTGTCTTCGGGCCACCCAAGGACAAGGCGGCGGCATTGACCGTGCTGCGCGAGGCGGTGGCCGCCGGGGTTAACCATATCGACACCAGCGACTTCTACGGGCCGCACATCACCAATCAGATCATCAGGGAAGCCCTGCACCCGTACCCCGACGATCTGCTCGTGGTGACCAAGGTCGGGGCCGTGCGCGGTGCCGACGCCGCATGGCTGCCGGCCCAGACTGCGCAGGACATCGAACGCGCGGTGCATGACAATCTTCGCAACCTGGGGCTGGACGTGCTCGATGTGGTGAACATGCGCATCATGGGCAACGTCCATGCGCCGTCCGAAGGGTCGATCGCGCGGCAGGTCGAGGCGCTGGCAGCGTTGCAGCAGCGCGGGCTGGTACGCCATATCGGGCTGAGCAATGTGACCGCCGCGCAAGTCGAGCAAGCACGAGGCATCGCGCCGATTGTCTGCGTGCAGAACCACTACAACCTGGTGCATCGCGACGACGACGCGCTCATCGATGCGCTCGGGCGCCAGGGTATCGCCTACGTGCCGTTTTTTCCGCTGGGTGGGTTCACCCCCATCCAGTCGGGCGAATTGAACCGGATCGCGGCGGCGGCCGGCGCGACGTCCATGCAGCTGGCGCTGGCCTGGCTGCTGCAGCGCGCGCCGAACATCCTGCTGATTCCCGGCACATCGTCGCTTGCGCATTTGCACGAAAATCTGAAGGCCGCTCAATTGCCGCT
>DAIDKG010000336.1 GCA_027450125.1 Bordetella sp.
GCTGGTGGAAAAAGTGGCGGCCTGAGTCCGCGCGGGGGTTCGATGGCATCTTCGCAGGCGGTGGTCTCTTCTCCGGAACGCCAATTCGATTTCCGGGACAACGATTTCGCGCGCGTGCGCAAAATGATCTATGCGCGCGCGGGCATATCGCTGGGCGAACACAAGCGAGAAATGGTCTACAGCCGGCTGGCCAGGCGGCTGCGCGCGCTGAGCGTGCAGGATTTTTCCAGCTATCTGGATGCGCTCGAAGGTGAAAACGGATCGCCGGAATGGGAGCATTTCACCAATGCACTGACGACCAACCTGACTTCGTTTTTCCGCGAGGCCCATCATTTCCCCATTCTGGCGGACCTGGTGCGCAAGAAGCAGGGGCCGGTATCGGTGTGGTGCTGCGCCGCCTCGACGGGTGAAGAGCCGTATTCGATCGCCATCACCGTGGCCGAAGCCCTGAGCGGCAAGACCTCGGGGTGCGAAGTGCTGGCCACCGATATCGACACGAATTGCCTGAACCGTGCCCGAACCGGGATGTACCCGTTCGAGCGCGTATCCAAGCTTCCCGAGGCGCAGCTAAAGAAGTACTTCTTGCGCGGCAAGGGCAGCAATGAAGGTCAGGTGAAGGTCAGACCCGTGCTGCAGGACATGGTCAGCTTCGAAACCTTGAATCTGCTGGCCGACAAATGGGCCATCCAGGGCAGTTTCGACGCGATATTCTGCCGCAACGTGATGATCTATTTCGACAAGCCTACCCAGGCCAAGATATTGCAGCGTTTCGTGCCGCTACTCAAGCCGGGCGGATTGCTGTTTGCCGGCCATTCGGAGAATTTCACCTACATCAGCAAGAATTTCCGCTTGCGCGGGCAGACGGTTTACGAGTGCGTGTCCCAGTCATAAGAGCACACGGGCAGAAAAAAGCATGAAAAAAATCAAAGTTCTGTGCGTGGACGACTCTGCGTTGGTGCGCGGCCTGATGACCGAGATCATCAACAGCCATCCCGACATGGAAGTCGTGGCGACGGCTCCCGATCCCCTGGTCGCGCGCGACCTGATCAAACAGCACGATCCCGACGTCCTGACGCTGGACGTGGAAATGCCGCGCATGGACGGACTGGATTTTCTCGAGCGCCTCATGCGCCTGCGGCCCATGCCGGTGATCATGGTTTCGTCGCTTACCGAACGCGGCGGTGAGATCACGCTGCGCGCGCTCGAGCTGGGAGCGATCGACTTCGTCACCAAGCCCAAGCTGGGTATCCGCGACGGCCTCATGGAATACAGCGAGACGATCGCGGAGAAGATCCGCGCAGCCTCTCGCAGCAAGCTGCGCCCGCCGGCGCCCGTCAATGCCGCGCCCGCCGTGGCGCGCCCCCGCGGCCCGCTGGCCAGTTCGGAAAAACTGGTCATTATCGGCGCGTCCACCGGCGGCACCGAGGCGATCAAGGACGTCTTGATGCCGATGCCGCCGGACAGTCCTGCCATTCTCATCACGCAGCACATGCCGGCCGGTTTCACCAAATCGTTCGCCCAGCGACTGGACAGCATGTGTTCGGTGACTGTGCGCGAGGGCGTGCACGGCGAGCGAGTCCTGCCAGGACATGTTTACCTGGCGCCCGGCGGGGAGACGCACATGCGGCTGGGCCGCAGCGGCGCCAATTACGTGATCGAACTGGTCGCGTCCGAGCCGGTCAACCGGCATCGGCCCTCGGTTGACGTACTATTTCACTCCGCCGCCGAGGCGGCCGGCCGCAATGCCATCGGGGTCATCCTTACGGGCATGGGCAAGGACGGCGCGGCCGGGCTGCTGGCCATGCACAAGGCGGGGGCTTACACCATTGCCCAGGACGAGGCCAGCTGCGTTGTATTCGGCAT
>DAIDKG010000337.1 GCA_027450125.1 Bordetella sp.
CAGGGCCAGGGGCGGGGCGGATGGACTCGGCATGAGCCGATTGTAGGACGCAGCGCGGCTTTTTTTGAAAACCGCGCGGCCGGCGCGCCCGATGCCCGAGGGGTAAATGCCGGCCGGCCGATTTCGTCCCCTGATTTCGTCCCGTATATCATTGGTACGTCCCGTCTTTCAGCCTCCTTTCGCTGCCGCCCGTCCATGCCCAGTGCTCCGATATCTCCGGTCCAGCCCGTACGCCGCGACGGCGGCGTGTGCTATCTGGCGGGAGACTGGACGGCAGTGGCCCTGGCCGAGGCAGGGGCGGTGGCCCATCGGCGCCAGGCGCTGCCGCCTGCTGCTCAGGACATGGGCTGGGACCTGCTGGGCGTGACGCGGCTCGATACCGTGGGCGCGCACCTGATCTGGCATGCCTGGGGCGGCAAGCTGCCCGCGCGGGCGCGGCTGTCCGACCGGCAGCGCCTGGTGTTCCAGGTTCTGGCCGATCATGCCGGGCAGGAATGCGCCGCGCCGAGCGTGCGGGTCGACCGCCTGGAGTGGCTGCGCAAGATCGGCGACATGTGGGCCAACGCGGCCGAGAACGGCCGGGCCTTGCTCGCGCTGTTCGGCCAGCTGGTGCTGGATTTTCTGGGTCTGCTGGCGCGGCGCTGGCGGGTGCCCTGGAAGCCGATCTCCGCGCAGGTCTATCACACCGGCGCGCAGGCCCTGGGCATTACCGCCCTGGTGGGCTTTCTGATCGGGGTGGTGCTGTCGTATCTGTCGGCGCAGCAGTTGCGCGTGTTCGGGGCGGACCGCTTCATCGTGCAGTTGCTGGGCGTGTCCATCGTGCGCGAGCTGGGGCCGGTGCTGGCGGCCATCCTGGTGGCGGGGCGTTCGGGCTCGGCCATCACCGCCGAGCTCGGGGTGATGCGCGTGACGCAGGAGCTGGATGCCATGCAGGTGATGGGCATTTCGCACAGCCGCCGCCTGATCCTGCCGCGCGCCGTGGCGCTGAGCATCTCCATGCCGCTGCTGGTGCTCTGGACCGATGCGCTGGCCCTGCTGGGCGGGGCGCTGGCGGCCAAGGCGCAGCTCAATCTCTCGGTCATCTGGTTCCTGCGCTCGCTGCCCGATGCGATCTCGCTGACGAACTACGGCATCGGCCTGCTCAAGGGCGCCACCTTCGGCGCGCTGATCGCGCTGATCTCCTGCCACTTCGGACTGCGCATCAAGGCCAATACCGAGAGCCTGGGGCGAGGCACGACGACGTCGGTGGTGACCTCGATCACCGGAGTGATCCTGGTGGATGCGCTGTATGCGATTCTATTCAGCTCGGTGGGGCTGTGATGGGCGAGGCCGCAGCCGATCCCGTGATTTCGGTGCGAGGCCTGCGCACCGCCTTCGGCGACCACGTCGTGCACGACAACCTGGACCTGAGCGTGCGCCAGGGCGAGATCCTGTCCATCGTCGGCGGCTCGGGCTCGGGCAAGACCACGCTGCTGCGCGCCATCATCGGGCTGGACCGGCCCGCGGCCGGCGTGGTGCGGGTGCTCGGGCAGGATCTGCACCAGATCAAGCAGGTGGAATTCCGGCGCCTTTCGCGGCGCTGGGGCATGCTGTTCCAGGCCGGGGCATTGTTCTCGGCGCTGTCGGTGTTCGACAATGTGGCCCAGCCTTTGCGCGAGCTGCGCGCGTTTCCGGAAGACCTCATCGCCGAGGTCGTGATGTGCCGACTGGCCATGGTGGGCCTGACGCAGCAGGACGCGGGCAAGCAGCCTTCGGACCTGTCCGGCGGCATGATCAAGCGCGTGGCTCTGGCGCGCGCCCTGGCCCTGGACCCGAGCCTGCTGTTTCTGGACGAGCCCACGGCGGGCCTGGACCCGCAGCGCTCGGACGAGTTCGTGGCGCTGGTGCGCGCCTTGCATCGCGAGCTGGACTTTACGGTGGTGATGATCACGCACGACCTGGACACGCTGGTCGACCTGTCGTCGCGCGTGGCGGTGCTGGCCGACAAGCGCGTGATCGCGTGCGATGCGCTGAGGCAGGTGGTGCGGGTGGATCATCCCTTCATCAAGGAATTTTTCCTGGGCGAGCGCGGCCGACGCGCCCTGGGTGGCCTTTTATCCGAAGACAAGGTGGGGCATGGAGAATCGTAGTTATGCCTTGATGGCGGGGATATTCACCCTCGCCCTGATCGTCGCGGCCGTGATCGTGGCGCTATGGCTCGAGCACGACAAGAAGGCCGTGGTGGTCTACGACATCGTGTCGGCGCATTCGGTGGGCGGCCTGTCGGTGCAGTCGTCGGTGCGGTTCCAGGGCGTGCCGGTAGGGCACGTGGAGTCGATGACGCTGGACCAGGAGCGGCCGGGCCGCGTGCTCATCCGCATTGCCGTCAATCCGGCCACGCCCATCACCGACCAGACCTGGGCCGAGCTCGACATGCAGGGCATCACGGGCCTGGGCGTGGTCGCGCTGCATGACCCGGGCACGTCCACGCATCGTCTCGAAACCTCGGCCGCGCACCCGGCACGCATTCCGCTGCGCCCGGGCCTGCTCGAGCGGATCGAGGAAAAAGGCAGCGGCCTGCTGGACGATCTCGATCAGGCGGCCGGCCAGGTCAAGCTGCTTCTTTCTGCGCAGAACATGCAGGCCTTGTCGACGACGCTGCAGAACGCGGCGCAGATCTCCGCGCAGATCAAGGCCGCAAGCGGCAAGCTGGGGCCGCTGGTCAACAACCTGGACACCGCGGCGGCGCAGACCAGCGATGCCGCGCGCCAGGCCAGCACCGCGCTGGCTCGGCTTGCCGCGCCCGACGGGGTGCTGGCCTCGGCCACGCAAAGCCTGCGCCAGATCAGCCTGGCGGCGGCGCGCCTGAACACGCAGACGCTGCCGGACGTCAGCGACATGGCCGGACAGGTGGGCGAGACGGCGCGCGGCGCCTCGTCCATCCTGCGCCGCGTGGGCGACACGCCGCAATCGCTGCTGTTCGGCCTGCCGCCAGTGCAGCCCGGGCCGGGCGAGGCCGGATTTGCCGGATTTGGAGAAAAACGATGAAGCGCTCGATGCAGCACCGCATGAAAGGGTGGGCAGTCCTGCTCATCGCGCTGGCCCTGTCCGGCTGCAGTCTGGGCAGCGTGGCGCCGGCGCCCGTGCTCTACGACCTGGGGACCGGGGACGGTCAGGCGCCCGCGGGGACGCCGACGCACAAGCCGGTCGCGCTGATTTTCAATGCCGCGCCCACGCTGGCCGATACGGGCATGATCTGGCGCGTGGCCCATGGCGACAGTCCCAGGGTCTACGCCCGGTCGCGCTGGTCGGTGCCGCCGCCGGATCTGGTCAGGTTGCGCCTGACCGAGCGCCTGTCGCGCCTGGGACCGGTGTTGCCCGACAATGCCGTTGGCCTGCCCCGCTTGCAGGTGACGCTGACGCGCTTCGAGCAGGTGTTCTCGCCCGATGGCACCGCGAGCGCCGGGCACGTGGCCTTGCAGGCGGTGCTGGTGCGCGCCGATGGCCAGGTGATCGCGCAAAAGCTGGTTCGCTGTTCGGTTGCATCGACGACCCAGGATGCCGGGGGCGGTGCGCGCGCGCTGCGCCAGGCCACCGACGCGGCGGCCGACGAACTGGCGGCCTGGCTGGGCGGCGTGCTGCACTGAAGCCGGCCCCATGCGCCGCAACTGAAGAAGAACGGATCCGATATGGCAATACGTACTGAAATCGTGGGTTTCGAAGGAGCGGCCGGGCGCATCGACTGCGCGCTCGACTGGCCCGAGGGCGCGCCGCGCGGCTGGGCGCTGGTGCTGCATCCGCATTCGCTGCAAGGCGGCGCGCGCGACAACAAGGTGGTGACCACCATCGCGCGGGCCTGCCTGCAGCATGGCTTGGTGGCTGTGCGGCCGGACTTTCGCGGCGTGGGCGCGTCCGAAGGCGCCTTCGACAAATCGATAGGCGAGACCCAGGACATGCTGGCGCTGGTGGCGCAGTTTCGCGCGCGCCATCCCGAGCTGGCCGCGCAGCCCTGGGTGCTGGGCGGGTTTTCTTTCGGCACGTCGGTGGCGGCCGGCCTGTACGCCGGGCTGGCGGCCGCAGGCGATGCGCCCCTGCCCGCGGCGCTGATGCTGGCGGGCGCCGCCGTGCAGCGCTTTCAGCCGGCAGACATCGCCGTGCCGGCGCACACGCTCCTGGTGCACGGCGAGCGCGACGAGGTCGTGCCCTGCGCCGAGACCATGGACTGGGCGCGCGCGCGCAACCTGCCGGTGGTCGTCATTCCCGATGCCTCGCACTTCTTTCACGGCAAGCTGCTGATCCTGCGGCAACTGGTGCTGGACAAGTTGACGGTTGCCTTGGCCGATTGATGCTTTAGCGTCGATGCCGTGCGCCGATGCCAGATCGAGGGGCCGCGGTCTTTGTCATCACACGCAACAAATACATGGCATTTCTTGCAAAATGGGGTACGTGCATGCCGTCGTCGCCCTGGAGCGACTGCCTATAATTGCACGCTATTGCCCGCCGCATGCGCGCATGTCTGCGCTTTTCTCTTTACGTACTGGATGTTGCCGCTGATGAAGAAGCTAACCCCGTCTTATGCCCGTCTTGCCGTAGCGAGCCTGTTGATGCCGGCCGCGATCCTTGCCGTGGGTGTGCCCGCCGCGTATGCGGCCGATGCGACGCCGGCAGCTTCCTCCTCGGCGCCCGCCGCGCCCACCCGCATCGCGGGGCTTTCCTCGTCCTCGTTCGCGTTCGTCAACCCCAAGGCGCTGGACGTGAGCAGCCTGTCGGTCGTGCCCGCGCCCTCGCTCGACGCCAAGGCGTGGATCGCGGTCGACATCACCAGCGGCCAGATCCTGACCGAGTCCAATGCCGACATGCAGGTGCCGCCGGCCTCGCTGACCAAGCTCATGACCTTCTACCTGGCCGCCGACGCGGTCGACCAGAACCGCCTGCCGCTCAACCAGCAGGTGACGGTGTCCGAGAAGGCCTGGCGCACGGGCGGCTCGCGCATGTTCATCCAGCCGCGCCTGCCGGTCACGGTCGATCAGCTCCTGCAGGGCCTGATCGTCGACTCGGGCAACGACTCCGCGGTCGCCCTGGCCGAAGCGGTGGCCGGCAGCACCGACGCCTTCGTCACCCTGATGAACCAGGAAGCCCAGAAACTGGGCATGCGCAATACGCATTTCGACAACGTCGACGGCCTGCCCGATCCGCAGCACATGACCACCGCGCGCGATCTGGCCATCGTGGCCGCGCACATCATCAACGACCACCCGACGCTGTTTCACTACTTCAAGCAAAAAGAATTCACCTACAACAACATCAAGCAGCCCAACCGCAACAGCCTGCTGTGGGCCGACCCCTCGGTGGACGGCATGAAGACCGGCTTTACCGATGCGGCCGGTTATTGCATGATCGCCACCGCGCTGCGCGGCGATCGCCGCATCCTGACGGTGGTGCTGGGCACGCCCAGCGCCACGGCGCGTTCGCAGGACAGCCTGCAACTGCTGAACTGGGGCTTCCAGAATTTCGACGATGTCAGGCTGTACGGCCAGAGCCACCCGGGCATGGACGTGCGAGTCTGGGAAGGCCAGTCCGAGAACGTGCGCCTGGGCCCGCCCAAGCCGGTGTGGCTGACCGTGCCGCGCGGCAAGTCCGGCGACATCAAGCCGGTGGCGCATTATCCCGATCCGCTGCTGGCGCCGCTGGCCAAGGGCCAGAAGGTAGGTACGCTCGATCTCACGCTGGATGGCAAGGTCGTGCGCACCGAGCCGCTGGTGGCCCAGGACGCGGTCGAGCGCGCCGGGTTCTTCGGCCGTATGATCGACATGGTCAAGCGGCATTTCGCCAGCAAGTAAGCCGCTGCGGCGCGGCGCGGCATTTTGCCGCGCCGGCTCCGGCAGCGCATCGACATGCTCGCCGCCCGCCGGCGAGTTTTCTTTTTCTATCCCAGGAATTTCCATGATCATTCCCGGCATGGCGAGCGACAGCCAGGTCTATCTCAACGGCGAATTCATGCCGATCGGCCAGGCCAAGGTCTCGGTGCTCGACCGCGGGTTCATCTTCGGCGACGGCATCTATGAGGTGGTGCCCGTCTACGAAGGCAAGCCGTTTCGCATCGAACACCATCTGGACCGCCTGGCGCGCAGCCTGGCGGCCATCCGCATCGCCGACCCGCGCGACCGCGCCGGCTGGACGTCCCTGGTCGGGCAGCTCATCGAGCGCGCGCCGTCGCCCACCTGCCTGGTCTACCTGCAGGTGACGCGCGGCGTGGCCAAGCGCGACCACGGGTTTCCCAAGGAGCCGATCGCCCCGACCGTGTTCGGCATGGTCAGCGCCATGGCGCTGCCGACCCGGGCCCAGCGCGAACATGGCCTGTCCGTCATCACGTTGCCGGACGAGCGCTGGCTGCATTGCGACATCAAGTCGATCTCGCTCCTGGGTAATGTGCTGGCCAAGCAGGCCGCGGTGGATGCGGGCGTCGATGACGTGGTGATGTTCCGCGACGGCTGCCTGACCGAGGGCTCGGCGTGCAATGCCTGGGTGGCGATCAGCGGCAAGCTGCTGGCGCCGCCCCGGGACAACCTGATCCTGGAGGGCATACGCTACGGCCTGATGGGCGAACTTGCCGAACAGGCCGGCGTGCCTTTCGAGGCGCGCAAGCTGTCCCGGGACGAGGTGCTGACCGCCGACGAGATCATGCTGACCTCGGCCGCCAAGGAAGTGCTGCCCGTGGTCCGCATCGACGGCAAGCCGGTGGGTTCGGGCAAGCCGGGGCCGGTGTATGCCAAGTTGCGCGAGCGCTATGATGCGCTTGTCGCGGCGCTTTGACGCATCGCTAAAGGGGAGCCATCATGCAAATCCCGCCTGAAGAGTCGCTCATCGAGTATCCCAGCGACTTTCCCATCAAGGTGATGGGCAAGCACCATCCCGATCTTGCGCAGACGCTGCTCGAGATCGTGCTGCAGTTCGATCCGGACTTCGATCCGGCCACCGTCGAAATGCGCCCGAGCAAGGGCGGCAACTACCTGGGGCTGACCTTCACGGTCCGGGCCACCTCGCGCGAGCAGCTCGACGCGCTCTACCGCGCCCTGCACGGGCATCATATGGTGTCGGTGGTGCTGTAGCGGCAGCCGTCCGATGTAGACTTGACCCGTCGCGTTTCAAGCATACAGGAGTCAGGTCATGCAATATCGTCGTCTGGGCAAGAGCAATCTGGACGTATCCCGGCTGTGCCTGGGAACCATGATGTTCGGCGAGCAGTCGCCTTTCGAGGCGGCCGCCGACATCGTGTCCTCGGCGCGCGAGCACGGCGTCAATTTCATCGACACGGCCGACGTCTACAACGGCGGCCGGTCCGAAGAGGTGGTGGGCAAGCTCATCGCCCCGGACCGCGACGACTGGGTGCTGGCCAGCAAGATCGGCAACCCGGTCGACAAGGGGCAGAACCACGCGCGCTATTCGCGCAAATGGCTGGTGCAGGGCGTGGAGCAAAGCCTGAAGCGCCTGGGCACCGACTACCTGGACATTCTTTATCTGCACCGCGACTACCACGGCGAGAATCTGGAGGAGACCGCGCTGGCGCTGGGCGACCTGATCCGCGCGGGCAAGCTGCGCTACTTCGGAGTTTCCAACTTCCGCGGCTGGCGCATCGCCGAGATGGTGAACCTGTGCGAAAAACTGGGCGTGCCCGCGCCCGTGGTCTGCCAGCCTTACTACAACATGCTCAACCGCATGCCGGAAGTGGAGATCCTGCCGGCTTGCGCGCATTTCGGCCTGGGCGTGGTGCCCTACAGCCCGATCGCGCGCGGCGTGCTCACGGGCAAATACGCGCCGGGACAGGCGCCGGCGGCCGACACGCGCGCCGGGCGCGGCGACAAGCGCATCATGGATACGGAGTTTCGCGAGGAGTCGCTCAAGATCGCCCAGGATCTGGTGGCCTACTGCGAGGGCAAGGGCGTCAAGCCGGGACACTTCGCCACGGCCTGGGTGCTGGCCAATCCCGTCGTTACCAGCGTCATCGCAGGGCCGCGCACCCTGGCGCAGATGCAGGACTACTACGGCGCGCTGGATGTGGCGATCGACGCGCAGGAAGAAGCCATGGTCGATGCCTGGGTGACGCCGGGGCATGCGTCCACGCACGGGTACAACGATCCGAACTACCCCTTCTTCGGCCGGCCTGTGGCGCAGGCGGGCCAGGCCTGAGGCCCTGCCCAGGCCTTCAGAAGACGCCCGGCAGGAAGCGGCCCGTCGTCTTCATGTAGGCCGCGTAGTCAGGGAAGGTGTCGCGCAGCCACTGCTCTTCCAGCCGCGATTTCACAAACAGGACGCAGAGCAGTGCGCAAAACAATCCCGCGTCGATCGCGTCGGGCCTGGCTGCCACACATGCGCCTGCAAAGATGAGCAGGGCGGCGTACATAGGATGCCGCACATGGCGGTATATGCCATGAACGACGAGCGAGCCGCCGGCCTTGGGACTGGGATGAATATTGAAGTTGCCGGGCCGGTTGCTGGCGATTGCGGCAAGGCCGACGGCAACCGAGGCGGCAACGAGCAGCCACGGCAATGGTTCGCCCGAGCGCAACGCCGTCAGCAGGGAGCTCAGCAAAAGCAGCGCCAGCAGGACGGAAAACTGCAAGCCCACCAGCACATATCCGTACGCGTATCGATTTTTCATGGTGATTTGACCGGCTGCTTGCCGAAGTCGTTGCCGCGCGTAGGGGGCGCTCCCCTGCAAGCCCGAGGCGGCAAGCGCAATGCTTGCAGTATGGGGCCTAAAGACCGGGAAATGCCAGGCCGGCCTGCAGCAGGCGCGGGCTCTGCTCGTTCCATTCCCGGCACCATTGCTCGAACCGGGCTGCCGGCATGGGGCGCGCAACGCCAAAACCCTGCACATTGGGGCAGCCCATGTCCACCAGCATCCGGGCCTGCTCCCGGGTTTCGACGCCTTCGGCGATGATCTGCCGCCGGAACGCCTGCGCCAGGCCCATTATGGCCTGCACCAGGAACAGATCGTGCCGATTGCTGGTCATACCGGCGACGAAGCTCTGATCGATCTTGATGGTTTCGGCCGGCAACTCCTTGAGATACAGCAAGGACGAATAGCCGGTTCCGAAGTCGTCCAGGGAAAAGCCGATGCCCATGTTGGCGCAGCCGTGCATGACGGTCGAGACGACGTTCAGGTCGAGAAATTTCTGGGTTTCGATGATTTCGATTTCCAGCAGCTTCCTGCCGGCCAGCATGTCCCTGTAAGGCCGGGTCATCTTCCGAAGGCTCGATACGAAGTCGGGCGACAGGAAATGCCGGGGCGCGATGTTCACGCTGACCTGCAGTTCGTGTCCGGACTCGAACCATTTCTCGATTTGCATCAGGGCGCTCTGGATCACGTAATTGCCCACGTCATCGATGATCGGCAGGTCCTCGATCAGGCGGATGAAGTCTGCGGGATAGATGATCCGGCCATCCGGTGCGCGCCAGCGTATCAGGGCTTCCGCGCCGAAGATCTTTCCCGTGACGATGTCGACTTTGGGCTGATACTCCAGGAACAGCTCGCGGTTTTCCAGCGCGCGCACCACATCGCTTATCAG
>DAIDKG010000338.1 GCA_027450125.1 Bordetella sp.
GACATAAAGTCGGCATAGTCGGCATAGGCGGCCTGGGGCACATGGGCATCAAGCTGGCCCATGCCATGGGCGCGCACGTGGTCGCCCTCACGACGTCCGAATCCAAGCGCGCGGCTGCCCTGGCCCTCGGGGCCGACGAGGTCGTGATATCGCGCAATGCCCAGGACATGGCGGCCCATGCCGCCAGCCTCGATTTCATTCTGAACACCGTGGCCGCGCCGCACGACCTGGATCCCTTCTTCGAACTGCTCAAGCGCGACGGCACGATGGCCCTGGTAGGCGCCCCCGCCACGCCGCACCCGTCGCCTCAGGTGTTCAACCTCATCATGAAGCGCCGCAGCCTGGCCGGATCGCTGATCGGGGGCATCCCTGAAACCCAGGAGATGCTGGATTTCTGCGCCGAACGCGGCATCGTGGCCGACATCGAGATGATACGCATCGACCAGATCGACCAGGCCTACGAGCGCATGCTCAAAGGCGACGTGAAATACCGTTTCGTCATCGACAGCGCGTCGCTGGCCGCCTGAGGCGGCGGCCCGGGGCCGACAGCGGCCTGAAGCACTTTTCGGCGCCGCCGACGGCATCGCGCTTCAGGCCCCGGCGATGCCGGCCTTGAATCAGGCGACCCGCACGCGATTGCGTCCGGCGTTCTTGGCGGCATAGAGCGCGGCGTCGGCGGCGCCGATGAGCGCCTGAGGGGTATCAAGGCCTGCGCGTGCCGCGACCCCGATGCTGACAGTGACGCCCACCCGCCTGCCTTGCATGGAGAACGCCATGCGCTGCACCGCGTCGCGCAGTCCTTCGGCGGTCTGTACGGCTTCGTCCGGCGTCGCCTGCGGCAGCAATACGGCAAACTCCTCGCCGCCAAAGCGCGCGAGCTGATCCAGCGGCTGCAGGCTGGACCACAGGCATTGCGCGATCTTGCGCAGGCAGGTGTCGCCGGCAAGATGCCCATGGCGGTCATTGAAGGCCTTGAACCTGTCGATGTCGATCAACAGCAAGGCGCCGGCCGACCCGGGCAAGGCCAGGAACGCGGACAAAGCCTCGTCCAGTTGCCGCCGATTGGCTATGCCGGTCAACGAATCCGTATACGACAGCCCGGTGAGCGCCGCATTGCTTGCCGCGAGCTTTTCATTGCGCAAGCGCTGCAGCAATCCATGCAGGTAAATCCGGCGCGCGGCGCGTTCGAAGGCATGCACGCCCACCAGGGATGGAAGCAGAATGGTCGCCATGAACCCGACCAGGAACAGGGCGTCGCTGCGGTGTATTTCCGGACGGCTCGCCAATGCCAGCACATAGGCACCGATATTGGCCAGGAAAAGAATGGCCGCCTGGCGAAAGCGCAAACGCACGAAGATCATTGCAAAGCTGGTCGGCGGTATCGCCAGCAGAAAATCGCGCAAGGTGGCCGGCGCAGGCTTGACGGCCACGATCAAAATCGCGGCCAGGGTGCAAAGCAGGCAAATGGCCAGCAATCCCGCCTCGCGCAAGGCGCCGGGGCATCCTTCGCGCAGCCATAGGCGCCTGACCACGAGAGCGGCCACGCTGGGTCCGATCAACTGGATGGAGACGCCGCGCCAATCGGGATTCGGGATGATGCCCAGATTCAGCAGCATGCCGAGGCTGAAATACAGCACCGCCCCCCAAAGCGCGATGAAACGCAGCTCCTTGACACGCTCGGCGGCAATGTCCTGCCAGTATCGGGCTTCCAGCAACGCCGGAAACGCCAGTCGGAAGCCGGGATGGGCAAGTTGCGACTCGGCCAGCGCCTGCAGGCTCTGACCCTGATCTTCTACTACGGCGTCCGAGCGCACCGTTTCATTCATTTTGCAACGCCATCATGTCCATCCGAATGGATCACCGCTCTGATCCGGAATCGAGCAAGCCGCCGGATTTTATACGGCACGCCGGGCTGCGCGACGGCGACGGCACCGGCCCGGCGCAGGACCGTGTGGTTCAGGCTGGCAGGTTCTCCCAGTCCAGGATCACCTTGCCGCTGCGGCCCGACAGCATGGCGTCGAACCCGGCCTCGTATTGCGCCACGGGATAGTGGTGCGTGATGACGGGACTGAGGTCCAGGCCGCTTTGCAGCATGGCGACCATCTTGTACCAGGTCTCGAACATTTCGCGGCCGTAGATGCCCTTGATCTCCAGGCCCTTGAAAATGACCTGGTTCCAGTCGATGGCAGTGCGGGCCGGCGGAATGCCCAGCAGGGCGATCTTGCCGCCGTGGTTCATGCGCTCGAGCATCGCTGTGAAGGCCGCCGGCACGCCCGACATTTCCAGGCCGACGTCGAAACCCTCGGCCATGCGCAGGTCCTGCATCACGTCCTGCAGGTTTTCCCGTTCGACATTGACCACGCGCGTGGCGCCCATCCTGCGGGCCAGGTCCAGGCGATAGTCGTTCACATCGGTGATGACGACGTTGCGCGCGCCCACGTGCCGCGCAATGGCCACCGCCATGATGCCGATGGGGCCGGCGCCGGTGATGAGCACGTCCTCGCCCACCAGATTGAACGACAGCGCCGTGTGCGTGGCATTGCCGAACGGATCGAAGATCGCCGCCAGGTCGTCGGAAATGCCGTCGGGAATCTTGAAGGCGTTGAAGGCCGGGATCACCAGGTACTCGGCGAACGCGCCGGGGCGGTTCACGCCCACGCCCACGGTGTTGCGGCAAAGATGGCGGCGCCCGGCGCGGCAATTGCGGCAGAAGCCGCAGGTGATGTGGCCTTCGCCGGACACCCGGTCGCCGATCTCGAAGCCGCGCACCTCCTGCCCCATGGCGACGATATGGCCCACGTATTCATGACCGACGTGCATGGGAACCGGGATGGTGTTGCGCGCCCACTCGTCCCACTTCCAGATGTGGATGTCGGTGCCGCAGATCGCGGTCTTCTTGATCTTGATGAGGACGTCGTTCGGTCCGACTTCCGGTTTATCGACGGTGGTCAGCGTGAGC
>DAIDKG010000339.1 GCA_027450125.1 Bordetella sp.
GGCGGCCATGGCCGTCCTGCCCAGCCGCAAGGCGACCGCCGCGAAAGCGGCCCGGCCCGCGCGCCGGCTCGCCGGCCCGAAGGTTCGCGCCCGCAGCAGACCGGCGGCCAGGCCCGGCGCGGCGGCGCGCTGCTGGGCAAGTAAACTGCGAGCCCCTGCCCTCCCGTACGTACCATGAGCATCCCCCAGGAAGTCGCGCGGCGACGCACCTTCGCCATCATCTCCCACCCCGACGCGGGCAAGACCACGCTGACCGAAAAGCTGCTGCTGTTCGCAGGCGCCATCCAGATCGCCGGCAGCGTCAAGGCGCGCAAGGCCTCGCGCCATGCCTCGTCGGACTGGATGGAGATCGAGAAGCAGCGCGGCATCTCGGTCGCCTCGTCGGTGATGCAGATGGAATACCGCGACTGCGTCATCAACCTGCTCGACACCCCGGGCCACCAGGACTTCTCGGAAGACACCTATCGCGTGCTCACCGCGGTGGACGCGGCGCTGATGGTGATCGACGCGGCCAACGGCGTGGAGCCGCAGACCATACGCCTGCTGCAGGTCTGCCGCGCGCGCAATACGCCCATCATCACCTTCATCAACAAGCTCGACCGCGAAGTGCGCGAGCCGCTCGAACTGTTGACCGAGATCGAGTCGCATCTGGGCATGGACACCGTGCCCTTCTCCTGGCCCATCGGCATGGGCAAGAGCTTCGGCGGCGTGTTCGACATGCGCCGCGACCGCATGCGCGTGTTCCGCCCCGGACAGGAGCGCCTGTCCGACTCGGACGACGTGATCGAAGGCCTGGACAACCCGGTAATCGCCGAGAAATACGGCGATGCCTTCGCCAAGGCCCGCGAGGAAATCGGCCTGCTCACCGACGCCGCCCCCGCCTTCGATCACGCGGCCTTCCTGGCCGGCAGGCAGTCGCCGGTACTGTTCGGCTCGGCGATCAACAACTTCGGCGTGCAGGAAGTGCTGGACACCCTGGTCGAACAGGCGCCGCAGCCCGGCTCGCGCCAGGCGCTCGAGCGCGAAGTCAGGCCGGAAGAACCCAGGTTCAGCGGGGTGGTGTTCAAGGTGCAGGCCAATATGGATCCGGCCCACCGCGACCGCGTGGCTTTCCTGCGCGTGTGCTCCGGCAAATTCGAGCGCGGCATGCGCATGAAGGTCGCCCGCACCGGCAAGGAAATCAAGCCCAACAACGTGGTCACCTTCATGTCGCAGCGGCGCGAACTGCTCGATGACGCCTACGCCGGCGACATCATCGGCATTCCCAACCACGGCGTGCTGCAGCTGGGCGACGTGCTCACCGAGGGCGAGAGCCTGCGCTTTACCGGCCTGCCTTTCTTCGCCCCCGAGCTGTTCCAGGCCGTCGAAGTGAAGGACCCGCTGCGCACCAAGCAGCTACGCACGGGCCTGACCCAGCTGGGCGAGGAAGGCGCGATCCAGGTGTTCCGCCCCGAGGCGGCCGGCGGTGCGCTGTTGCTGGGCGCGGTCGGGCAGCTGCAGTTCGAAGTGGTGGCCCATCGCCTGAAGACCGAATACGGTGCAGACGCGCGCATGATGCCCTCGCGCTACACCATGGCGCGCTGGATCACTTCCGACTCGCCCGCAGCGCTGCGCAAGTTCATGGATGCCAATGCCGCCCATATCGCCTATGATGTGGTCGACGCGGCGGCCTTCCTGATTGGCTCGCCGGCGCAGCTGCGCGTGGCCCAGGAGCTCTACCCGGACATCGTGTTCCACGCCATGCGCGAACACGGCGGCAAGGTGTTCTCCGGGAAGGCCTGATGACGCGTCGGCAGGTAGAAGAGGCTAGAACGATGTCTTGGCGGTTCCTGATTGCAATACTCATAGTGGCGGCCGGCGCCTCCGCCTGGGGCGGCATCCAGTTGGGCAACTGGATGATCCGCCATGCGCCCCCGGCCAGTTCCAATGCATCGGCCCAGGGCAGCGACGAATCCAATCTGCCCATGCTCGATGCCAACGGGCTGCCCTATACGGCCCAGCCGCCGCAGCCGCTGGTCAACGGCACGTTGGGTGTACCCGAGAAGCCGACAGCCCAGGACTGGTCCACCCGTCCGCCGTCGCTGTTCGACAACACCGATCCCAATGTGCAGATCTCGCGCGACAGCGTCACGCCAGACCAGGCCCAGGCCGCGGCCGATGCCAGCAATGCCGCGTTGCCGGCCGGCACGTCCGACATCGCCACGCTCGACCTCGAATCCAAGCCGTCCGCATCGCAGTCCGACAGCCAGACGCCGCCGCTGCCTTCGGGCGGCTACAACCAGACCCCGCTGACCGCCCAGCTTGGGGCTCAGGGTCAGCAGGCGCCAGCCAGCTGGCAGACTGCCTTGCACAAGGCGATCGAGCAATGTTCCAACCTGGGTTTCTTCCAGCGCCCATCCTGCATCTGGGCCGCCCGCAACAAATATTGCGCCCCGAACAACGCCTGGGGCTCGATCAGCGACTGCCCGGCGCAGTCGAACAACTGAGGCCAGGCACGACGCAGCCAAAAAGGGCGCCCATGGGGCGCCCTTTCCTTTGATGCCGGCGCCGCAGCGCGCACCGGCCTTCAGTCCTCGGCGCGGACCTGGCTCTGCAGATAGTTCTGCAGGCCCATCTTGTCGATCAGTTCGATCTGGGTCTCCAGATAATCGATGTGGTCCTCGGTATCGTCCAGGATCTCGCGCAGCAGGTCGCGCGAAACGAAATCGCGCACCGTCTCGCAAAAAGCGATTGCCTCTTTGAGCACGACCTGCGACTGCTCTTCCAACTTCAGGTCGCAGGCCAGGATCTCAGGCACGGACTCGCCGATCAGCAGTTTGTGCAGGTCCTGCAGATTGGGCAGGCCGTCGAGCATGAAGATGCGCTGGATCAGCTTGTCGGCATGGCCCATTTCCTCGATGGATTCCTGGCGCTCGTGCTTGCCCATTTTCTCGAAGCCCCAGTGATCCAGCATGCGGGCATGCAGGTAATACTGGTTGATGGCCGTCAGCTCATTGGTGAGCTGCTTGTTCAGATACTGGATGACTTGCTTGTCGCCTTTCATGGTGCGCTCCCGATTGCATGTCGCGGTCCGTGCCGCGATCGACTCGATGCCGGACAGTCAGAGCATACCCCGGCATGCCCGCCGGCGATCCGGACCTCCCGCATCGGGCCGCGTGCTCCCGGCACCGCCGCAGGCGTCAAGCCCCGCGCCGCGTGGCCAGCCAGATGCCCAGGCCGATGGGCACGATGCCTGCCATGTCCAGCCACGACACCGGCTCGCGCAGGATCAGCCAGCCGAACATCAGGCCCAGCGGCGGCATCAGAAAATGCAGGGCGCTGGCCGAGGTCGCGCTCTGGCGCTTCAGGATCGTGTTCCACAGGGCATAGCCGCCCACCGAAACGCCCACGATGATGTAGACCATGTTCCAGAACAGACTGGCGGTCAGGCGCACATGGTGCAGCGACTCGTAATGCGCGGCAAACGGCAGCAGCACCGTGCCGCCGGCCAGTGCCTGCACGCCCGTGGTGACCCATATGGTGGTCCTGGGCGCCAGTCGCTTGTACAGCAGCGTGCCCGCCACCAGGCCCAGCAGTCCGCCCGCCACCAGCAGCGCGCCGTGCGGATCCTCGTGCATGCCGGTAAAGCGCGAGCGCAGCACCAGCGCCACGCCGGCCAGGCCCAGGCACAGGCCGGCGTACTGCCGCCATCCCAGGCGTTCGCCCAGTATCGGCCCGGCCAGCAGGCCGGTCAGAAGGGGATTGGTGCTGATCAGCACCGCCGTGAACGCCGAGGACACCGTCGTCATGCCGATCCAGCTCAGGCCCAGATACAGCGCGTTGTTGCACACGCCCAGCACCACCAGGCACCCGAAGTCGCGCCAGCCCATGCGCCGCGGACCGCGCTTCATGCCGCCCGTGAACACTGCAATGATCATCATCAACGCGCCGGCCACCAGAAAACGGATGGTGAGCAGGATCAGCGGCGGGCAATCTTCCAGCGCCATCTTGGCCGCGGCGAAGGCCGAACTCCACAGGACGCAGAAGACGGCGATCATGCCCCAGGCCGTGCGCTGCCGCGCATCCGGGCCGGTCGCGTGCAGCGGCGCGCAGGGACTCAGGGCGGGGGCGAGGGACGATTTCATGGGTGGCTACCGGCAGTGGATAAAGCGGGAACGGCGCCGGCCCTTCGTCGGCCGGATCTGGAGCAGCGATTCTGCGCCCGCTCTCATTCATTGACAAATTCTTTGTTTAGATCAAAAGTATTTGAAATTCGAATGATTTGCCCCGGGAAGACCGCTCCATGGACCTGGATCTGCTCCACAGTTTCGTTTCCGTCGTCGACGCCGGCGGGTTCACCCGCGCGGGCGAACGCGTGCATCGCACCCAGTCCACCGTCAGCCAGCAGATCCGCAAGCTCGAATCCGACCTGGGCTGCGCCCTGTTCCGCCGCATCGGCCGTCAGGTCGACCTGACCGAGGATGGTGAAAGACTGCTGGGCTACGCCCGCCGCATGCTGGCCCTGTCCACCGAGATCCGCGAAACCGTCAGCGGCAAGCCCGGCGTGGAGATTGTCCGCCTCGGCGTGCCGGACGATTTCGCCGTATCGCAATTGACGGCCCTGGCGGCCGACTTCGCCGCCTCTCATCCGCGGGCCCGCATCGCCATGCGCTGCGACCTGAGCGTGCAGTTGGGCCGCGCGCTGGACCGCGGCGAGCTCGACGTCGCGCTGGTCAAGCGCGAGCCCGGCGCCGGTGCATGCCTGGCCGCCTGGCCCGAACGCCTGCGCTGGCTGCGCGGCCGGCAGGGGTCGGACAGACCGCTGCCAGATCCGATACCGCTGGTGGCCTTTCCGCAGGGCTGCGTCTACCGCAACCGTGCCATCCATGCCCTGGAAAGCGCCGGCCGGCGCTGGCGCATTGCATACGAAAGCCCCAACATCCACGGCCTGCAGGCCGCGCTCGAAGGCGGGCTGGGCATCGCGCTGCTGGCCGAGCGTTGCATGACGCCCGGGACCCAGGGCTGCGACGACCTGCTGCCGCCCCCCGCGCCCGGCGAGCTGGCCTTGTGCCTGAATCCCATGGCAGGCGCAGCTGCGCGCGAGCTCGCGCAGGCCGTACGGCAGTTCTGCCGTGACGCGATCAAATGAATCCCGGGAAAAGAAAGGGCCGTGCCGGCCTTACGCTGCCACGGCGGCAGGGGCGGGGGCGGGCGAGCTGTTGGCAGCCTGGCCTTGTTCGGCCAGGATCTCCGCCGGTTTTACCGGCCGGGTGACGTCGCGCACCTCGCATACGCTGGAAGCGCGGCCACCGGGCAGGTATTCGCAAGCCGTGCTGGCGCACCGGCCGCAGCACGAGGCGACGCCCAATTCGAACTGCAGGTCGTCCAGCGATGCGGCGCCTGCGTCGACGCAGGCGCGGACCTGGCGTTCGGTGATGGCATTGCAGATGCAAATATACATGCGAATTATTATCGTCTCTGCAAACTGCACGGACAAGGGGCAGGCGGCCAAAATATGTAATGCGATGTGACAAGGGTGCGGAGCCGGGCTCGGACGCAATGCCCGCCAGATCCGGCATGCCGCCTTCCATGCCGCGCCGCAAAGAACCTCCTTGCAGACAGGAGACCGCTGGCGGCAGCGGCACATCAGCCCTGCCGTGGATCGATCAGGAATTTCTCGCCGGTCGCCTTGCGCTCGACGGCGCGCAGCACCTCGGGCCGCAGCACTTCGGCCAGGCCGATGGTGCGCGTGTAATGGCTGGCGAAGGTCGTGGTCAGCTCGTCGGCCACGCGCTGGCGAAGGCGCTGCGCGGCATCGGGGCCTATCTTGGACAGGTAGTGAAAGAGCAGCCACGCCGACACGCTCCACGCATAGCCCAGCGGAGCGCGATCCAGCATGATCGGCGCGGGATCGAGGCTGCCGTAAATGTAGAGCTGTTTGAAAACGGCAGTGCCATATCGACTGTAGGCGCCCGGGCGCCGGGCGACGGCGCGTTCCATGGCCAGCAGGATGTCGCTGCCGAGCTTGCCGCCGCCGATCGCATCGAAGGCAATGGTAGCGCCTGTCTGCGCGACCGCGTCGGTCAGGCGGGCGGCGAAGTCCTCGTCCTTGCTGTTGAGCACGTGAGTCGCGCCGATGCCTCGCAGCAAGGCGGCCTGCTCCTCGGAACGCACGATATTGACCAGCGCGATGCCATCGGCCAGGCAGATCCGTTGCAGCATCTGGCCCAGATTGGACGCGGCCGGCGCGTGGACGATGGCCTTGTGGCCTTCCCGGCGGGCGGTGTCGACAAAGCCGAGGGCGGTCAAGGGGTTGATGAACATGGAGGCGCCGTCCGCGGCATTGGCGCCCGGGGGCAGAAGCATCACATCGTGCATGCCGATCCTGCGGTAGTCGGCGTACATGGCGCCGCCGGACATGCCGACGCGCTTGCCTTCGAGAGCGGCCGCATTCCTTCCCGCCGCCACAACCAGGCCCGCGCCCTCGTTGCCGACGGGTAGCGACACGCCCAGTCGGCCGGCGACCGCCGCCAGGCGCGTCGGCGGCACGGCAAACGCGATGCGTGCGCCGGGAGCATCGGACACGATGCGGGACAGGTCCGCCGGACCCAGCAGCAGACCGATATCGCTGGGATTGAGCGGCGTCGCCTCGATGCGGACAATGACCTCGTCATCGCCGGGTTCTGTCAATTCGGTTTGTTCCAGCGACAGGACGAGCGTGCCGTCCTCGTTGATCGTGGATCGCAATTCGCGTCCGGTCCAGGCCATATTCCCACCTCCGATACAGGTATCCATGCGTTCATCTGCCAGACGATACATTCGGTTTGAACGGGAATGATCGAAAACATGCAATGCCATGCAGGCAAAAGCCGGCTCGGGCGCAGCGCACGCCTCGACGGGCAGACGGTCCGGGGCCAATAAGCATCCCAGGTTTTCCCATATATGGAATATATTCCCATATATGAATGAACCCAAAATCAATCAAAACCGTTCCCTCGCCGAGCATCTGCGCACCTTGCGCATGGACCGCGGGCTGACGCTGCAGGATCTGGCCGCCCGCAGCAGCGTCAGCCGGGCCACCCTGTCGCGGATCGAAAACGGCGAAGTAAGCCCCACGGCGCAAACGCTGGGCCGCCTGGCATCGGCCTTCGTCCTGCCTCTCTCGCAATTGCTGGCTCCGCTGGAGGCGGACTTTCCGCCGCTCGTGCGCCATGCCGAACAGAGCGTCTGGCAGGACCTCGAACACGGCTACTCGCGGCGCTCGCTCTCTCCCCCCAACCGCCAGCTGCAGCTCGAAATGATCGAGTGCACGATCGAACCCCGCCAGCGCATTGCCTACGAACACCCGGCCTTCGTGGGCCATGAACACCATCTCGTGCTTTTGTCCGGCGCGCTCGTACTCACTGTCGACGGCGTCCGGCACGAGCTGGCTCCCGGCGACTGCCTGCGATACCGGCTGCGCGGCGCGTCGTGCTTCGAGACCGGCGACGAGCCCGCCCGCTACCTCATCGCCATGACCTGAGGAACCGACTTACATGCAACCGCAAATCATCGAGCTCGACGGCCCCGCGCTCGAACAAAGACTGGCCGCGCTTGCGCGAATACTCGCCGACAGCGTCGCGCTGGGCGCGGCGATCGGCTTCATGGACACGCTGACCCGGGACGACGCAGCCCACTTCTGGCGTGACAGCGTCCAGCCCGAGGTCATCGCCGGAAGACGAATCCTCTTCGTCGCGCAGCGCGACGAAGAGGTTCTCGACACCGTGCAGCTCATCACCGGCATGCCGCTCAATCAGCCCCATCGCTGCGAGATCGCCAAGATGATCGTCCATCCGCGCGTGCGCAGACTCGGCATCGGCAAGGCGCTGATGAATCGCGCCATCGACCGCGCCCGCGAGCTCGGCAAGACGCTCATTACCCTGGACACGCGCACCGGCGACGTCGCCGAACCGCTATACGCCTCGGTCGGCTTCGAGGCCGCGGGCGTGATCCCCGATTACGCATGGGACCCGGACGGCAAGGCCCGGCACGCGACCACTTACATGTACCGCAGGCTCTGAACGGACCTCACTGCTGCCGGAACACCAGCACCAGTCCGGCCAGTATGGCCGCCATGCCGGCCAGCGCCAGCCCGGGCAGGGCATTGCCCAGCACCAGGTAATCCAGCAGCACCGTCACCACCGGCACCAGGTAGAACAGGCTGGTGACGTTGACCAGGTTACCCGAGCGGATCATCCGGTACAGCAGCAGCTGCGCCACGACGGAAATCACCAATCCGAGCCAGAGCACCGGCACGAGCAGGCCCCAGGTCCATTCGATCGTGAAGGGCTGGAAGGGCACGCACAGCAGGTAGAGCGCCAGGCTGACCGCATATTGCAGCGGCAGAACCTGATCTGGCGCCTGGTCGATGCGCTTCTGCATCAGCGCGCCCACCGTCATGCAGCCCAACGCAGCCAGGCCGAAGAGAATGCCGGCAAGCGAAAACCGGGCGACGGCCAGGCTCTCCCAGACCACCAGCGCCAGCCCGCCCAGCGCGAGCAGCAATCCGACCAGGCGCCAGGGAGAAAACCGCCGTTCGGTGAGCAGCAGGGTCAGGATCGGCTGAATGCCGAGCAGGGTGGCCAGCAGCCCCGGCGTGACGCCGTACGCCATGGATTGGAAGTAGCACAGCGAATAGCCGCTGATCAGCAGCAGGCCCGTGAGCGCCACGCGCCCGCTTGTGCCGGGCGCGGGAAGCCAGCGGCGACGGCCGCGCAACGCGGTCAGAAAGATCAGGGCCAGTCCGAACCGCAGGACCAGAAACGCCATGGGCGAACCGTGATCCAGGCCCCAGCGCGTGAAGATGGCGCCGCTGCCCCACAAGAGAACGAAGAGGGCCATAGTGGCCCACGATGAATGTCGAGATGTCATGTCTGGGACTCGTCTGTCGAATGATGATGACGAACTCCGCCAGGCCGGGTGCTCACCCGGCAACAAAGAATCAGGCTGGAGTCGCGAAAACGGCCGTGTCAGGCCGCAACAGTCATGCTCGGCGGCGGGTGCGCGCCGGAAACCGTCGGAGGTGCGACAGACGAGGGAGGGGGCATGGCCGCCCGCGCGCCAATGCCCGCAGTCTTGACGAGAGACGGGCAATCAACATGAGAGGCGCTGGATTTCATGGCGTGTGCGTGCCGTGCCGAAGTAGGATGTATTTACCGAGCGACTATACCTGCGTCATGCACGAAAGCCAACGCGACAAGCGGCGCTGCGCATCAACGCAGCACCTGCGCCTGCGCCTTGCGCACCGCCGCCGGCGCGATGCGCAGCGCCTCGCGGTATTTGGCCACCGTGCGGCGGGCGATCACGATGCCGCGCTCGGACAGGCACTGCATGATCTGGTTGTCGGACAAAGGCTTGCTGCGGTTTTCCTCGGCCACCATCTTGCGGATGTGCTCCTGCACCGCCGTGGCCGAAGCAGCGTCGCCGGTGTCGGTGGCCACGCCTGTGCCGAAAAAGCGCTTGAGCTCCATGGTGCCAAACGGTGTGAGCATGTACTTCTGTGTCGTAGCCCGTGAAATCGTGGACTCATGCAAGCCAAGCTCGCTGGCGATGTCCTTCAGGATCAGCGGACGCATGGCCGCGGCGCCATGGGTGAGAAAGTCTGACTGGTGCGCCACGATGGCCTGCGACACCCGCAGGATGGTGTCAAAGCGCTGCTCGACGTTGCGTATCATCCAGCGCGCCTGCTGCAGCTGGGCCTGCAGGGCGGCGTGGCCGCCCTCGCGCCGGTTGCCCAGCATCTGGGCATAGACGCCGTTGACATGCAGGCGCGGCACTACCGCGCTGTTGAGCACGGCCTGCCAGCCCAGGCGGGACTTGCGCACCAGCACGTCGGGCACGGCGTAGTCGGCCGCGGGCACGGTCCAGGCGCGCCCCGGGCGCGGATCCAGCCGCACGATCAGCGCATAGGCAGAGCGCAAGGTGTCGGCATCGCACTGCAGGGCCTCGCGCAGCCGCGCCGGGTTGCCCGCCGCCAGCAAGGGCAGGTGCTGCAGGCATATCTGGCGCGCGCAGGCCAGCACCTGCGCATCGGCCGCCTCCGGCAAGCGCGAGACATCGGGATTGCGCAGCTGCAGCCGCAAGCAGTCGGCCATGTCGCGCGCGCCGATGCCGGGCGGATCGAACGATTGCAGCAGCATGAGCGCGGCGCGCAATTCGTCGGCGTCGACATCGAGCTCGGGCGGCAGCCAGGTCAGGATCTCGTCCAGCGGCGAACCCAGATAGCCGTTGTCGTCGAGCTCGTCGATCAGCACGCGCACCAGGGTCTGATCGCGCGCCTGGGCGCGCGTCAGCGCGAGCTGGCCCAGCAGATGCTCGCGCAGCGTGTCGGTGTGCGCGGCCTGCGGCATGCCGCCGTCGTCGTCGGGATACACGCCGCCCGCGCCGGGCATTTCCTCGGCGCGCGACTCGGCCAGGTCGGACAGCGCGTCGCCCTGCTCCATGGAATCCTCGCGCTGCGGATCGGCCGCCTCGGCAGCGGGAGCCGGATCGTCGTCGCGCTCGAGCAGGGGGTTTTCGATCAGCGCCTGGGAAATCTCCATGTCGAGCTCGACGGACGACAGCTGCAGCAGCCGGATGGACTGCTGCAGCTGCGGCGTCAGGGCCAGGTGCTGGCCTTGACGAATTTCCAGGGCGGGACGGTTGCTCATAGGTACAATCATAAAGGTCAATCGGGCACTGCCCCTCGGATGCCCAACTTTCCCGTGACCTACATGCCAGCCACTCCCGACCGCATACGCCAGGACCGCCGCCTCGTCGGCCAGACCCTCTTGAAGCTGTCGCTGACGCGCCTGGCCATCCTGGCCGTGGGCATCGCCGTCGCCGCGGGCATCTGGATCTACATCGCCTCGTGGATCCTGAACGATGCATCCCCCTGGATCCAGGGCCTGGACCAGGGAATCGGACTGAACTGGCAGCGCATCCTGGGTCCGACGGCCGTCAGCCTGCTCAACGGATTCATCAACCCCTGGCTGTGGCGCATCCTGGCGCTCATCTGGTCGCTCATCGTCTTTTATTCGCTCAAGGGCTGGATACGCTCCAGCCTGGCCGCCGGCCGCCTCTACACGGTTGACAGCCGCGTGCTGGCCCAGCTGCGCCCCAATTTGTGCGAGGAAGTGGTCGATGTTTTGCGCTGGGTCTGGCAGGACCGCAGCGAGCCCTTCACCATCGGCGACCTGCAGCGCGCGCACCGGGAGCTGCGCAGCAACCGCATCGGCAAGATCGCCCTGGCACGGGCGCAAGACGCCATTCTCGAACAGGGCGGCGGCGACGCCGCACTCGACGACTCGCCACGCGCGGCGCGGCGCCAGGCCGAACCCACGCTCAGCCGGACGCGCTGATCCGCAGGCCTCGCGTGGCCGGGCCGCTTCGGGGCAAAAGGTTTGCGCTGCAGCGAAAAATATGAAAGACTAGAAAAATGAACGCGCAATGCACCTTTGCACACGCCACGGCCTCGGGCAACGCCCGCGCCGGGTTTGCTGCCGCGCGTCTTTCCCGCATCGCCTTCCCCCTGGCCGCCTCGGCCGCGCTAGCGCTATCCCTAGACCTAGCGATCGGTTGCCGAGCCTAGCGTTCGTGGTGTTCGGCAGCCTTCGGCCCGCGGCGCATCCTGCCGCGGCGCAGCTTGCCACAGGCCCGTTTACTGCTTAAAAATCAGAATCCAGCCCGCACTACCTTGCGGACTGATGTCGGCACCGCTCTACCCCCTGGCCGCCACCCTGGCCAATCGCCGGCACAACGGATTCACGAGACCCGAGGCCCCGAAATGATGTTCGCCAACCCTGCTACCAAATACGTCCCTTTCCGCCCCTTCACGCGCGACTATTCCGAGCGCACCTGGCCCAGCAAGCGCATCACCCATCCCCCCATCTGGATGAGTACCGATCTGCGCGACGGCAACCAGGCCCTGATCGAACCCATGAGCGTGGAGCGCAAGCTGCGCTTCTTCGACCAGCTGGTGAAGATCGGCTTCAAGGAAATCGAGGTGGGCTTTCCCTCGGCCTCGCAGACCGATTTCGATTTCGTGCGCAAGCTCATCGACGAGAAGCGCATTCCCGACGACGTCACCATCATCGTGCTCACGCAGGCGCGTGAAGAACTGATCAGCCGCACGGTGGAATCGGCCGCCGGCGCCAAGCGCGCCATGATCCACCTCTACAACGCCTGCGCGCCGTCCTTCCGCAAGATCGTCTTCAACATGAACAAAGACGAAGTGAAGAACGTCGCGGTCACCGGCACCAAGCTGGTCATGAAGTACATGGCGCAGCATCCCGACACCGACTGGCGCTACGAATACTCGCCCGAAGTCTTCTCCACCACCGAACCCGAGTTCGCGCTGGAAGTGGCCAATGCCGTGGCCGAGACCTGGGGCGCCACGCCCGAGCGCAAGCTGGTGCTCAACCTGCCCGCCACCATCGAGGCCACGCAACCCAATCTGTACGCCGACCAGATCGAATGGATTTGCAAGAACCTGGCGCGCTGCGACAGCATCATCGTCAGCCTGCACCCGCACAATGACCGCGGCACCGCCGTGGCCGCCGCCGAGTTCGGCGTGATGGCCGGCGCCGACCGCATCGAAGGCTGCCTCTTCGGCAGCGGCGAGCGCACCGGCAACGTCGACCTGGTGACGCTGGCGCTCAACCTTTATACCCAGGGCATCCACCCGGGGCTGGATTTCTCCGACATCGACGAAGTGCGCCGCACCGCCGAATACTGCAACCAGATCCCCGTGCATCCGCGCCACCCCTATGCGGGCGACCTGGTGTTCACGGCCTTCTCCGGCTCGCACCAGGACGCCATCAAGAAGGGCTTTGCGGTGCAGAAGCCCGATGCCGTGTGGGAAGTGCCCTACCTGCCCATCGACCCGGCCGACCTGGGCCGCAGCTACGATGCGGTCATCCGCGTGAACAGCCAGTCGGGCAAGGGCGGCGTGTCCTACCTGCTCGAGCAGGAGCACGGCCTGGTCCTGCCGCGCCGCCTGCAGATCGAGTTCTCGCGCGCCATCCAGCGCGTCACCGACGAAACCGGCCGCGAAGTGACCTCGGGCGACGTGTACGGCATCTTCGACAGCGAATACCTGTCGCAGACCTCGCCCTGGACGCTGATCAGCCATCGCATCGAAAGCAATCCCTCGGCCGGCGAGGGCAAGCACTACACGGTCACGGCCGAACTCGAATACGACGGCAAGCGCCGCACGGTGCAGGGTAGCGGCGACGGCGCCCTGGCGGCCTTCGTCGCCGCCGTGGGCGAACCGATCCGCATCATGGACTACACCGAGCACGCCATCGGCACCGGCACCGACACCCGCGCAGCCTGCTACGTGGAAACGCGCGTGGGCGATTCGCCCACCGGCTTCGGCGTGGGCATAGACGGCGACATCGTCACCGCCTCGTTCCGCGCGGTGCTGAGCGCGGTGAACCGTCGCGTGGCCGCGCGCAGCATGATCGCCGAAACCACCGAAGACGAAGCCATCGCATAAAACTTCAAAGCAGCCCCCGGGACGATCTTCCGGCGCGGGCTTGCCCCAAAAGCCAACCCTTACCCGGGTTGGCTTTTTTTATTTCCCATGCTGCACCGCAGCTAGCCTTGCCGGCGCATTTGCCCTATAAATTCGACATACAGAATATTTATTCACCATAAAAAATTATGCCTGGCCAAACCGGCCACCGGAGCAGGCAAGCCATGTCCCGCAATCCTCCCGTCTATTTCGTGTCCACCACCGACACGCCGGGCTACCACCCCGCCAATCACCTGGGCACGCTCAACCGCCGCCTGATCGGCCCGGAAACCGTCGGAGCCAGGCACCTGGAGGTCATCCACGGCACGATCGAAAAAGGCAAGGGCGCCTTGCCCCATGCCCATCCCGGCATCGAACAGGTCTGCTACGTGATCAGCGGCCGGGCCATGGCCGAGGTGAACGGACAGCGCAAGGAACTGGGCCCCGGCGATTGCTGCTTTTTCCCGCCGGACGCCATGCACGTCTTCACCGTCGTCAGCGACGAGCCGGCGCAGATCCTGGTCATCTATTCCCCGCCGTATGAAGAATCCCCCGAACGCGTGGTGCGCCCCGCCTGAAGGCGGCCGCGCCGCGACACGAGCTCAAAGGAAGCGTGCATGAATTTCGATCTCACCGAAGATCAAACGTCCATCGTCCAGGCCGTCCAATCGGTCTGCTCCCGGTTCGACATGGAGTACTGGGATCGGCTCGATGTCTCCGGCACCTTTCCGCACGAGTTCTACGAGGCCGTGTGCGAGGGCGGATGGCTGGGCGTGGCCATGCCCGAAGCCGTGGGCGGCGCGGGACTGGGCATCGTCGAGGCGGCGCTGGTGATGCAGACCATCGCGCAGTCCGGCGCGGGCATGAGCGGCGCGTCGGCCGTGCACATGAACATATTCGGCCTGAACCCGGTCGTGGTCTTCGGCACCGAAGAACAGAAGGCGCGCTTTCTGCCGCCGCTCATCGCCGGCCAGGAAAAAGCCTGCTTCGGCGTGACCGAACCCGACGCGGGACTGGACACCACCAAGCTCAAGACCTTCGCCCGCAAAGTGCCGGGCGGCTATTCGGTCAGCGGCCGCAAGATCTGGATCTCGACCGCGCAGGTCGCAGATCGCATCCTGCTGCTGGCACGCACCCAGCGCCTGGACGAGGTGAAAAAGGCCAGCGAAAGCCTGTCGCTCTTCTACACCCGGCTGGACCGCAGCAAGGTCGAAGTGCGCAAGATCGACAAGATGGGGCGCGCGGCGGTCGACACCAACATGCTGTTCATCGACGACCTCTTCATTCCCGATGAAGACCGCATCGGCGAGGAGGGCAAGGGCTTCGAATACATCCTGCACGGCCTGAACCCGGAGCGCGTCCTGGTCGCCGCCGAAGCCGTGGGCATAGGCCGGGCCGCCCTGGACATCGCCACACGCTACGCCAGGGAGCGCGAGGTGTTCGGCCGCCCCATCGGCATGAACCAGGGCGTGCAGCATCCGCTGGCGCAGGCCTGGATGCAGCTGGAATCGGCCAACCTCATGATGCTCAAGGCGGCTTCGCGCTACGACGCCGGTCAGCCGTGCGGCGCCGAGGCCAACGCCGCCAAGTACCTGGCGGCCGAGGCCGGACACAACGCCTGCCAGACCGCCGTCATGACACTGGGCGGCATGGGCTACTCGCGCGAGTACCGCGTCGAGCGGCTGCTGCGCGAGTCCTACATCCCCCGCATCGCACCTGTGAGCCCGCAGCTCATCCTGTGCTTCATCGCCGAGCGCGTGCTGGGCCTGCCCAAGTCATACTGAAAAAACCGCCATGATGAATCCGGATGCCAAACCCACAGGCCCCCTGGCCGGCGTGCGCGTCGTCGATATGACCTCGGTGGGCATGGGCCCTTACGCCACGCAGATCCTGGGCGACATGGGCGCCGACGTGCTCAAGATCGAAGCCCCCGCCGGCGACGTGTTCCGCTATGCCGAACCGGCGCTGCACACCGGCATGGGCGCGGCCTTTATCAACCTGAACCGCAACAAGCGCTATCGCGCGCTGGACATCAAGCGAGAAGCCGACCTGGCCGAGCTCAAGACGCTGATCGCCGAGGCCGACATTTTCATATCCAATGTGCGGCCACAGGCGCTACGCAAGCTGGGCCTGGACTACGAGTCGCTGCGCGCCGACCATCCGCGCCTGATCTACTGCGGCGCCTACGGCTACGCCGAGTCGGGCCCCTACAGCGGCCAGCCGGCCTTCGACGACATCATCCAGGCGCGCTGCGGCATGGCGCAGTTCCAGGGCGCCAACGCGGGCGAGCCGCAATACGTCAACACCATCCTGGTCGACAAGGTGTCGGGCCTGACCGTGACCTATGCCCTGGCCATGGCCCTGTACGAACGCGAGCGCTCGGGCAAGGGACAGGCCCTCGAAATACCGATGTTCGAGACCATGGTGTCGTTTCTCGCGCCCGAACAGCTGGCCGGACAGACCTTCGTGCCGCCCCAGGGACCGGCCGGGTATCCGCGCGTCATGACGCCGCATCGCAAGCCCTATCGCACCGCCGACGGCCACATCGCACTGCTGCCCTACACCACGGCCCAGTGGATGCGCTTTTTCACCCTGGCCGACCGGCCCGACCTGGTGGCCGATCCGCGCTACGCGGATCTCGCTTCGCGCAGCGCCAACATCGTCGAGCTCTATGCCACGTTGGCCGATATCGTCAGCGGTCGCACCACGGCGCAATGGCTGGCCTTGCTCGCCGATGCCGACATCCCCCTCAGCGAAGTGCCGCGTTACGAGGATGTGCTGAACGACCGGCATCTGCGCGAGACCGGCATGGTCTTCGAATACGATCACCCCACCGAAGGGCGCCTGCTCGCGGTCGGCATCCCGACGCGCTTCTCGCGCACGCCGGGCAACATCCGGTCATGGCCGCAGGCGCTCGAACGCGACGCGGCGCACCCGGGCAAGGA
>DAIDKG010000340.1 GCA_027450125.1 Bordetella sp.
CGCGCGAAGCCGGCGACATCAGCACCAGGTCGGGCTTGAGGGCGACGATGGCCTCGATGTCGGGATCGATACCGCCGCCCAGCTGCGGCAGCTGCCGCAGCGAGGCCGGATGATTCGAATAGCGGTCCACGCCGACCAGCAGCCTGCACCGGCCCAGGGCGCAGACGGTTTCCGACAGGGACGGCAGCAGGCTGACGATGCGCTGCGGCGGCGCGTCCAGCGTCACGGTGACGCCGCGATCGTCCGTCGCCTGGACCCGGGCACCGGCCTGGGCCGACACGACGGCGGCGAACGCGATGCACAGCAGCGCGATACGTCTCATGCCTGCCCCTTCAGACGAAGCGGCAGGCCGGCCGCCATGAAAGTCACGCACTCGCAGGCCTGCGCCAGACGCCGGTTCAAGGTGCCGAGCGCGTCGACGTAGGCCCGCACCTCCCGCCCCAAGGGGATGACTCCCAGGCCGATCTCGTTGCTGACCAGGACCGCGGGCCCCGCGCTGCGGCCCAGCGCTGCGATCAGGGCATCGGCCTGCGCCGCGAAAGCCGCTGCCGGGTCGGCCTGGGCGCCAGGCGCGGCTGGCATCAGCCAGTTCGCCAGCCACAGCGTCATGCAGTCGATGACCAGCAGAGTCGAGGGCGACGCCAGGCGGTCGACGCAGGGGGCCAGTTGCAGCGGCTCCTCCACCGTCGTCATGCCGGGAACGCGCAGGGCGCGCTCGCGGCGATGGCGCGCGATGCGCTCGGCCATTTCGTCGTCGTGGGCCTGCCCCGTGGCGATCAGCACGGCGCGGCGGTCCGAGGATTCGGCCAGCCAGGCACGCGCCAGGTCCTCGGCGCGCGCCGATTTCCCGCTCTTCTGTCCACCCAGGATGAGCTCGACGCGCGCAAGGGTGCAAGAGAGGTCGTCCATGCCGTCTTTTTTACTGCATGACATAGCGTATGCCGACGAAAGCAGTCACGCCCGGCGTGTTGTAGCCCTGGACCTGCGTATACGATCTGTCGAACACGTTGTCGACACTGGCCTGCATCGACAGCGCCTTGGACAGCTGATAGCGCGCCGTCAGATTGACCAGGCTGTAGCCGCCCAGCGGGGTCTTCTGCTTGGCATCGTTGTAGCGGTTGCCCACCACGCCCAGATCGACGCCGGCCTCGAACGCCCCCCATACGTGGGAGACGCCCACCGTGCCCGCGTTGCGCGCGCGCAGGGGCAGGAGCAGTCCGTTGGCATTGTTGACCGCATCGAGCCAGTCGTAGGAGCCCCGCAGGCGCCAGTCGCCAAAGCGCCCCTTGTACGAGGCGGTCACGCCTTGCAGCGTGGCCTGCCCGATGTTCTGGTATTGCCCGTCTCCCGCCGAATCCGTCGTGACATAGTTGATCAGGTTGGAGACGTTGTTGCGGTAGTAGGTAAGCGAGGCCGTCTGCGTTTCGCGCTCCCAGACCAGGCCTACCTCGCGGTTGCGCGACGTCTCCGGCTGCAGATTGGCGTTGCCGTAGAGCGGAATGTAGAGCTGGTAGAGCGTCGGCGCCTTGAAGGCCGTGCCGTAGCTGGCCTGCGCGCGCCAGTCCGGCGTGAGCTGATAGCCGTAGGACGCCGAGTAGGTGTTCTTGTCGCCGTAGATCGAGTTGGCATCGTGGCGGCCGTTGATCTGCCATCGGCTCCTGCCCCAATGGGCGGTCCAGCCCAGCAATGCGGAGTTGTTCGATATATAGCTGCCCGCCGCGAGCGACTGCGACGGATCGCTCGTCGCTTTCTGGCCATCATGCTCGAGCGCGGCCAGCAATCTGCCCAGCGGCAGATCCACGTCGTTCTGCCAGCTCAGCTGCTTGTCGATGGTCTGGAGATACTGCCCCTGCGGCGCGCTGGATGAATAGAACTTCTGCCAGTCCAGCGATTGGCCGTACTGCAGCGTGCTCTTCCAGAACGAGGCCAGCTGGTCCTTGGAATAGACCCGGGCCTGCGAGGTGGTGAAATCCGTGTAATTGTCGAACGTGCTCGATCCGTCGGTGAGATACGTGGAGTCGGTCGCCGCCGTGTAGCCGCTCGAGTAATGTGCGCGCCCCTGGTTCTGGCGAAAGCTCAGGCCCAGCTCGTGCCCGGCGGCGGGCAAGAGGGTGAGCGCGACCGATCCGCCCGTGTTGGTATAACTGTCGGGCTGGGCATCCTGGTTGAGCCCGCCGATCTCGGCGGGTATGCCGTCGGTGGACATGCGGTTGGCTTCGATGCGCGCGCGCCACTTTTTCTGACCGACCGACACGCCGGCATTGGCCTTCTGCGTGTTCTGCGTGCCGTAGCCGAGGAAGCTCTCCAGATGCAGTCCCGGCTCGGGCTTGCGCGTGACGATCTGGATCACGCCGCCGATCGCATCCGCGCCGTACAGGGTCGAGGCCGGGCCGCGCAGGATCTCGATGTGATCGATATTGTCCAGCGTCAGATAGCGCAGCGCCGAACCGGACGCGTCCAGGGAATTGATGGGCACGCCGTCGACCAGGATCTTGGTCTGGTTGGAGTTGGCGCCACGGATGTAAAGACTTGCGGACTGGCCCGGGCCGCCGTTGCGATTCATCTGGATGCCGGGCTGGTCGGCCAGCAGGTCGATGATGCTCTGGCCGGCGTGCCTCTCGATCTGCTGACGCGAAATGACGGTAACGTCGGCCAGCAAGTCCGACTCGCGCGTTTCCTGGCGCGTGGCCGTCACCACGATGGGATCGAGTTCTTGCTGGGCGTGTACAGGGGCAATGCAGGACAGCAGCGGCAACGGCAATAGCGCCGCTGCGCGTTTCAGGCGTACGGTGGACATGGTTCCTTTTTGGCAAGCATCCCCGCTTGCCGATTTTTGTGGAAGGGACGTCGCAGGCCGGTATCCGGGCTCGCAAGTCTTGATGCGCCGCCTTCCCAGGCCGTGGCCCAGTGGCTTCGTGGCGCACCCGCACTTGCTTACCGTTGCGGGGGCAGCAGCGGCTTGGCCGGGCGGAATCGAACTCCGCGCAACGCACCGCTTTCCCGTTTAACCCTGGCGGACGAGCCCGCCAGGGCACCTGAAACGAGCGGGATTATACTTTTTGCTGCCGGGCCGCCCCAAAACAGATCCCCCTCGGGGGCAGCAAGCGCGTAGCGCGCAGCCCGGGGGCCTTTTTGCATCCAGGCGCACCCGCCGTCTCCCTCACTCGCATCGTCATGAGCACCCAAGACACTCTGAACATCGCCGGCCGCGAATACGCCTCGCGCCTGATCGTCGGCACCGGCAAGTACAAGGACTTCGAACAGACCCGCGCGGCGCTGGACGCCAGCGGAGCCCAGATCGTCACCGTGGCCATACGCCGCACCAACCTGGGCCAGAACGCCGGCGAACCCAATCTGCTCGACTACGTGCCCATGTCCAGGTTCACCCTGCTGCCCAACACCGCCGGCTGCTACACCGCCGAGGACGCGGTGCGCACGCTGCGCCTGGCGCGCGAGCTGCTGGACGGGCACGACCTGGTCAAGCTCGAGGTGCTGGGCGATCCGCAAACCCTCTTTCCCAACATGCCCGAGACGCTCAAGGCCACCAAGACGCTGGTGGACGAGGGTTTCAAGGTCATGGTGTATTGCGCCGACGATCCCATCCAGGCCCGCATGCTGGAAGACCTGGGTGCCTGTGCAGTCATGCCGCTGGCCTCGCTGATCGGCTCGGGCATGGGCATCCTCAACCCCTGGAACCTGCGCCTGATCATCGACCAGGCGCGCGTGCCCGTGCTGGTCGACGCCGGCGTGGGCACGGCGTCCGACGCCGCCATCGCCATGGAACTG
>DAIDKG010000341.1 GCA_027450125.1 Bordetella sp.
CGCGCACGATGTACATGTCGATGTCGCCCGGCTTGCGGCCGGCCAGGGGGCAGGGCACGCCGGGCATCAGGCGGGCGGGGCGCAGATTGACGTACTCGTCGAAGTCGCGACGGAATTTCAGTAGCGATCCCCACAGCGAAATATGGTCAGGCACGATGTCGGGCCAGCCCACCGCGCCGAAATAGATGGCGTCGCAGTCCTTGAGCTGATAGAACCAGTCGGCCGGCATCATGTCGCCGTGCTTGGCGTAATAGTCGCAGCTGGCCCAGTCGATATGCTTGAATTCGAGCTTGATGCCGAATCGCCGGGCGGCGGCCTCGACCACGCGCAGGCCCTCGGGCATGACTTCCTTGCCGATGCCGTCTCCGGGGATGACGGCGATCTTGTGCGTCTTCACTGCTTGCCTCGCTGGATTCGTTGATGGATCGGACAATCTAGCACGGCTGCCGGCGGGTGGGATTGGGGCGCCGCGCAAGTTACAATCCGGGGTCCGAATTCCTAGCTGGGAGTCTGTCTCATGCGCTATCTCGTCTGGATCCTGCGCCTGCTGGTCTTCATCGCCGTATTGATCTTCGCCGTGAAGAACACCGATCCCGTCAAGGTCAATTTCTACGCTGACTATGCGATACAGAACGTGCCGCTCATCGTGGTCATGCTGGCCACCTTCGTGGTGGGGGCCGTGTTCGGCCTGCTTCTGACCGTGCCCATGGCCATGCGCCGCCGCCGCGAGGCCGCGCGCCTGCGCCGCGAGCTAGACCGCCTGAAGTCCCTGGCCCAGGCCGCCGCGTCGCCGACACCGGTGCCGCCGGAGGCCATCGCACCCATGTCGCCGCTGTGAGCCGGCTTTCTTTCTTAGCATCGAGCACGATACGTGGATTTTGAACCCTGGTGGCTGATTTTCATTCCCATGCTGTTCGGCCTGGGATGGGTGGCTGCGCGCTTCGATTTTCGCCAGATGCTGCGCGAAACGCGCACGCTGCCGGACTCGTATTTTCGCGGCCTGAATTTCCTGCTCAACGAGGAGCCCGACCAGGCCATCGATGCCTTCGTCGAGGTGGCCAAGCTCGACCCGGAAACCACCGAGCTGCACTTTGCCCTGGGCAGCCTGTTTCGCCGCCGCGGAGAAATGGAGCGCGCCATCCGGGTGCATCAGAGCCTGCTGAACCGAGCCGACCTGCCGGTGGCCGAGCGTGATCATGCCCAGCATGAGCTGGCGCAGGATTTCCTCAAGGCCGGCATGCTGGACCGCGCCGAAAGCGCCTTCAACACGCTCAAGGACACGCGCTTTGCCTTGCCGGCGCTGCGTTCGCTGGTGCGCATCTACGAATCCGAGCACGACTGGCCGCGCGCCATCGAGGTGGTCAAGACGCTGCAAGGGCTGGTCGACGAGCCGGTACCGCAGATCGTGCACTATCACTGCGAGCTGGCCCAGGCGGCGCTGGCAGCCAAACCGGTGAACGCCGAGGCCGCCAATGCGGCGCTGGACGCAGCCGACCACGCAGCCAGGGGTTTCGACGCGACAGCCTCGCGTGGGGTGCGGGCGCGTATCGCCATGCTGCGTGCGCAAATGGCGCAGATCGAGCAGAACCCCAAGCGCGAGCGCCTGTACCTGGAGTCCGTCCTGGCCGACGCGCCGGAATATGCGGGCCTGGTGGCCGAGCGCCTGCTGGCCAACTACACCCAGACGGGCGAGGCGGCCCAAGGACTGGATGTGCTCAGCCGGCATTATGCGCAGCATGCCTCGCTGGACCTTTTCAATGTGGTGTTTCGAGAGTTGCGGTCCCAGCGCGGGCAGGCGCAGGCCTGGCGTTTCGCGCGCGAGGCGATGCGCAGCCATCCGTCGCTGCTCGGGCTGGATCGCCTGCTCGAGGTCGAGCTGGCCAATCCTGCGTCAGGCCCGGCTGCGGGCGCGCCTGACGCCGTGCCCACCGACGCGCGCCGCGACGATGCCGTGCCCGGCGGCGACCTGACCCTGTTGCGCAGCCTTATCCACAAGCACACGCAGCGGCTGGATCGCTATGTCTGCAAATCCTGCGGTTTTCAGCCGCGCCGCTTCTATTGGCAATGCCCGGGTTGCAATGCCTGGGAAACCTCGGCTCCTCGCCGTCTGGAGGAACTGGAATGACCGATACATCGTCTTTTCCTGCCCGCGCCATCGCACGCAGCCGCGTGCTGGTGGTGGGTGACGTCATGCTGGACCGTTATTGGTTCGGCGAAGTGGACCGGATTTCGCCGGAGGCGCCGGTGCCTGTGGTGCACGTGGCGCGCCGTGAAGACCGGCTGGGCGGCGCGGCCAACGTGGCACGCAATGTGGCGGCCCTGGGCGGCCTGGTTACGCTGGTGGGCGTGACAGGTGCAGACGAGGCCGGCGCGTGCGTCGGCCAGCTCGCGCAGGAAGCCGGCGTGCACGCGGATCTGATCAGCGACGCCGCGCATCCCACCACGCTCAAGATGCGCGTGCTGGGGCGGCAGCAGCAGATGCTGCGCATCGATTTCGAGCAGCATCCCTCGCATACTTCGCTGGACGGCGTGAGCGCGGCCGTGGCGCGCCACCTGCCCAATCACGACGTCGTCGTGCTGTCCGATTACGCCAAGGGCACGCTGGACCGCGTCCAGGACCTGATCGCACTGGCGCGCGAGCACAAAGTGCCGGTGCTTGTCGATCCCAAGGGCGACGACTACGATCGCTACAAGGGTGCTACGCTGGTCACGCCCAACCGCTCTGAAATGCGGCAGGCAGTGGGCCGCTGGAAGGACGAAGACGACCTGACCGCGCGCGCGCAGCTGCTGCGCGCCCACCTGCAGCTCGAGGCCTTGCTGGTGACGCGTTCGGAGCAGGGAATGACGCTGTTCTCGGCGGGCTCGCGCGAGCACGTCGACGCGCAGGCGCACGAGGTGTTCGATGTTTCCGGCGCGGGCGATACCGTGCTGGCCACGCTGGCGCTGATGCGCGCCGCGGGCCTGTCCTGGGTCCAGGCCATGGGCTGGGCCAACCGGGCCGGCGGCAGTGTGGTGGGCAAGCTGGGTACATCAACCGTCACCGCCGCGGAGCTGGCGGGAGACCAATCATGACATATATTGTTACTGGCGCCGCGGGCTTCATCGGCAGCAACCTGGTGCGGGGCCTGAACCGCCGGGGCATCGACGACATCATCGCGGTCGACGACCTGACCGACGGCGACAAGTTCCGCAACCTGACCGACTGCCGCATCGCCGACTACCTGGACAAGGACGATTTCCGCGTCCGCGTGCGCGAAGGCCGCCTGCCCGACGTGCGCGCCGTGCTGCACCAGGGCGCCTGCTCGGACACGACCGAGCGCAATGGCCGGTTCATGCTCGACAACAACTACCGCGTCACGCTGGAACTGTTCGAGTACTGCCAGCGCCGCGCAACCCCCTTCCTGTATGCCTCGTCGGCAGCGGTGTACGGCGGCTCGTCGGTCTATGCGGAAGCGCCGGCCAACGAGGTGCCGCTCAATGTCTACGGCTATTCCAAGCTGCTCTTTGACCAGGTGCTGCGTCAGCGCATGCAGCGGCTTGCCGCCCAGGTGGTGGGCCTGCGCTACTTCAACGTGTACGGTCCGCACGAGCAGCACAAGGGTCGCATGGCCTCGGTGGCCTTTCACAACATGAACCAGTTCCTGGCCGAGGGCCATGTGCGCCTGTTCGGCGGCTGGGACGGCTACGGCGACGGCGAGCAGAGCCGCGACTTCATTTCGGTGCAGGACGTGGTGGCCGTGAATCTGCATTTCCTCGACCATCCGGAAAAATCCGGCATCTTCAATTGCGGCACGGGCCGCGCCCAGCCGTTCAACGATGTGGCCGCCGCCGTGGTCAACACGCTGCGCGCCGAGAAGGGCGAGGCGGCGCTGCCTTTGGCCGATCTGGTCAAGGCCGGATTCATCCGCTACGTGCCGTTTCCCGACGATCTGAAGGGCTACTACCAGAGCTATACCAAGGCCGACGCCTCCAATCTGCGCGCCGCCGGTTTCTCCGAGCCCATGCGCGACGTGCAGACCGGGGTGGCCGAATACGTGCGCTACTGGCGCGCCAGATAGGATCGCGCCAGGTACTTTCCGCGACGGACGTTTTCGTACACCGCTTACTCCGGCATCGCGCGCCCCGCGCATGATGGCCGGCCGGGCTGCATCCGCCTGCCCGGTCAACCAAGGAGTAGCGCATGAATCCCTTTCTGTACGACACGATTGCCCGGCCCGCGCTGCGCGCGGATTTCGCGGCGGGCCGTCTCCTGCCTGGGCGGCGCCGGTTCATGGGCGGGGCGGCGGCGCGCCTTGCCATGGCGGGCGGCCTGGCCCTGGCCATGGCATCGTCGGCCCACGCACTCGATGCCAACAGCGCCAGCGCCGAGCAGCTGGAATCCTTGCGCGGTATCGGCCCCAAGACGGCGCGCATCATCGTCCAGGAGCGCCAGCGCGGCGGCCGTTTCGAGTCCATCGAGGACCTTTCCGATCGCGTGCGGGGCATAGGTCCGAAGCGAGCCCAGTCCCTGCAGGCCGCCGGCCTTACCGTGGGCGGCGCCCCGGTTGCCGGCGCTTCGGCCGGTGCGCATCGGCCTGCGCCGCCACGGCCGTCGGGCCGGCCCTGAGCAGGCCACCCTGCATCGAATATGGATATGCCGGGCCGGAGTTTGTCCGGGCGGTATGATCAAGCCCTGTATTTTTCGGCATCCGGCAATGAACATCACCGATTACCCCACCATCGAGCAGACCATCGGCAACACCCCCCTGGTGCGCCTGCAGCGCATTCCCGGGCAGGCCGGGGAGGCGCGCGGCAACGTCCTTCTGGCCAAGCTCGAAGGCAACAATCCCGCCGGCTCCGTGAAAGACAGGCCGGCCCTGTCCATGATCCGGCGTGCCGAAGAACGCGGCGAGATCCGGCCCGGCGATACGCTGATCGAGGCCACCAGCGGCAATACCGGCATAGGCCTGGCCATGGCGGCTGCCATGCGCGGCTACCGCATGATTCTCATCATGCCCGACAACCTTTCGCTGGAGCGCCGCGCGTCCATGACAGCCTACGGCGCCCAGCTCATTCTCACGCCCGCCGACAAGGGCGGCATGGAATACGCGCGCGACCTGGCCATGGAAATGCAGTCCGAAGGCAAGGGCAGGGTGCTGGACCAGTTCGCCAACCCCGACAATCCGCGCGCCCACATCGAGACCACGGGCCCCGAGATATGGCAGCAGACGGGAGGGCGTATTACCCACTTCGTCAGCGCCATGGGCACGACGGGCACCATCATGGGGATGTCCACCTACCTGAAGGAGCGCAATCCGGCCATCCAGGTCATTGGCGCCCAGCCGGCTCCCGGCTCGCAGATTCCCGGCATCCGCAAATGGCCCGAGGCCTACCTGCCTGGCATCTTCGATGCCAGCCGGGTCGATGCCTATGAGTCGATCGAGCAGGCCGATGCGGAAACGATGGCGCGCCGCCTCGCGGCCGAAGAAGGCATCTTCGCGGGCATTTCGTCGGCCGGCGCCCTGGTGGCGGCCCTGCGCGTGGCCGAGCGCGTGAACGACGCCACCATCGTTTTCATTGCCTGCGACCGTGGCGATCGCTATCTGTCTACCGGGGTATTCAATTCGCAGGGTTGAGCGGGCCGCCAAGGCGACCGAACAATCCGGAAATCAAAGCCCCGTTCCTGCCAGTACGGGCCCTACCTGCTGCGCGACGGCATCCGCCAGATCCGATACCGCCGTCGCATAGAAGTAGCTGTGGTTGTAATGGGTGATCGCAAAGAAGTTCGGCGTGCCCGTGCGGTACTGTGCCGTCCCGCGCGCCTCCTCGTCCAGATCGACGATGCCCAGCGGCTGCCGGCTCCATGCGCCGGCGTGGGCGCCTGGGGCCAGCCTGGCGCCGTCGGCCTGCAACTGATCCCAGGTCATGGTGGGCGCCAACCCGCCTGTCACCAGGGCGGAAGGGTCCGCCGGCAGCCTCACTGGCGCGAACACCGGTACGCCGCGCACCCAGCCGTGCTGGGCCAGGTAGTTGCCCACCGACATGATGGCGGCGGCCGGATCGTCGGCAAGATCGATATGCCCGCCGGTATTGCCTGAGCCGTCCACGGCGTATTGCATGATGCTTCGGGGCATGAACTGCGGCATGCCGATGGCTCCCGCATACGAGCCGCGGGTGTCGATGTCCAGCCTGCCCTGCAGCGCAAGCGTGATGAAATCGCCCAGCTGGCTGCGGAACATCGCCTCGCGATCGGGCTTGCCGGGCACCGGGTAGTCGAAGGCGAGGGTGGAGAGCGCATCGATCACACGAAAGTCGCCCATGTTGCGGCCGTAGAGGGTCTCGACGCCGATGATGCCGGCGATGATCTTGGCGGGCACGCCATAGCGCAGCTGCGCCTGATTCAATGCGGCGGCATTGTCGCGCCAGAATTGGGCACCCCAGCGGATACGCGTGGGCTCGACGAAGCGCGAGCGGTAGGTCAGCCAGCTGCGCCACACCTTGTGGCCGGGCATGGAGGGCATGCTCAGCCGCGCCACCGTCGCGCTGTAGCGCGCACCGGACAGGCTTGCGAGCACCTGATCCAGCGGCAGACTCCGGCGGGCGGCCAGATCGCGCGCGAAAGCGTCCACGCCGGGGCGCAGCCGGCCGTCGGGCAGGATGGTGGAGGACGGCTCGTCCGACGGGCCGGGCTCGGACGGTCCGATGCGTATCGCACCGGAAGACGAGGCCGTGGGGGGCAGGTTGGGAACAGGCGTCCTGGGGGGAGAGGAAGCGCAGCCGGCAAGCATGAAGGGAACCACCAGTCCGCCGATCTGCAGCAAACGCCTGAGCATGAACATACAATCTTCCCTATGGAGACTTTATATTTTACCCACCCGTCGTGCCGGTTGCATGAAATGGGCGACTGGCATCCGGAGAGCCCGCAGAGGCTCGATGCCATATCCGATCAATTGCTGGCCAGCGGCGTGATGTCCTTGGTCGACGCGCGCACGGCGCCCGCGGCGGACCGGGAGGCGCTGCTGCGCGTGCACGATGCGTCGTATCTCGACTTTCTCGCGGCCAGCGTGCCGGCGCAGGGCGAATACACCGCCCTGGATCCCGATACGCTGATGAACTGCCATACGCTGGAGGCTGCGCTGCACGCGGCCGGCGCCGTGGTGGCGGCCGTGGACGCCGTGATGGCACGCCAGGCCGAGACCGCCTTCTGTTCGGTTCGTCCGCCCGGTCACCATGCGTGTCGCGACCGCGCCATGGGCTTTTGCTTTCTCAACAATATCGCCATCGGCGCCGCGCACGCCATGGCCGTTCACGGCGTGCGGCGCCTGGCTATCGTCGACTTCGACGTGCATCACGGCAACGGCACCGAGGAGATGTTTGCGGGCGACGATCGCGTACTGATGTGCAGTTTCTTCCAGCATCCGCTCTTTCCCCACAGCGGGACTAGCCGGCCTGCGGCCAATATGCTCAATGTGCCGGTGCCCCCGTACACCACCGGGCCGGCCGTGCGCGCAATCGTCGCCGAACAGTGGCTGCCGCGGCTCGAGGCGCACC
>DAIDKG010000342.1 GCA_027450125.1 Bordetella sp.
CGGCCCGGCACGTTGTAAAGCAGGGTGGGCAGTTCCACCGCTTCGGCCACGGCGCGGAAATGGCGATACATGCCTTCCTGGCTGGGCTTGTTGTAGTAGGGCACGACCGACAGGCCGGCCTGCGCGCCGACCTTCAGGGCATGGCGCGACAGGTGGATGGCTTCGTCGGTGGAATTGGCGCCCACCCCGGCGATGACGGGAATGCGGCCGGCCGCATGCTCGACCGCGATGCGGATCAGCTCGGCGTGCTCGTCAATGGAAACCGTGGGCGACTCGCCCGACGTGCCCACCACGACGAGAGCGTCCGTGCCTTCGGCCACGTGCCAGTCGATCAGCGCGCGATAGGCATCCAGATCGAGACTGCCATCGGGATGCATGGGGGTTACCAGGGCAACCAGGCTGCCTTGGAAGACAGGGGTCGTTGTCATCGAAAACTCCAGACCTGGATTCGGCAGGCCGGTTGAGAGCAGATTAAACCGGCAAGTTTACTGGATAACGTCCGTAACGCTATACAAATTCCCATTACAGGAACCAGCTCACCACCATGCGCCCGAAACTGAGGAACGGCCCCAGGAACAGTCCGAGCGCGCCCGTGACCAGCAAAAGCAGCACGATCATCAGGCCATAGGGTTCGATGCGGGCGTAATGCCAGGCCGCCCGGTTGGGCAACAGGCTGAAAACAATGCGTCCGCCGTCCAGCGGCAGGACGTGCAGCAGGTTCATGGCCATGAGCACCAGGTTCACGTTCACCCCGGCCACCGCCATGTCGAACCAGAAATACTCGTGCATGCCGCTGGCCGCATAGGCGCGCAGCAGCAGCGTCCAGACCAGGGCCATGGCCAGATTGGCCGCCGGCCCCGCCAGGGCCACCCACAGCATGTCCTTCTTGGGACGGCGCAGGCGGCCGAAATCCACGGGCACGGGCTTGGCCCATCCGAACAGCACGCCGGTGCCGCCCAGCAGCTTGGCGCCCAGGAGCATGACCAGCGGCACCAGCAGCGTGCCGACCGGGTCGATGTGCCTGGCAGGATTGAGGCTGACCCGGCCGGCCTGGTAGGCCGTCGGATCGCCGAAAATTCGCGCCACATAGCCGTGGGCCGCTTCATGCAGCGTGATCGCGAAGATCAGCGGCAAGGCGTAGACCGCAATGGTCTGGATGATCTGGTTCATGGGGAAATTGTAGATGCGCGCGGTTGCGGCGGGTTCAGGACAGGCCCAGCAGCGCTGGGTCGCCGCGCCCGCGGCGCAGCACCGCCGGTTCGGCGCCGGTCAGGTCCAGCACCGTGGTGGGCGACTGGGCGCAGGCCCCCGCGTCCAGCACCGCTGCCAGCTCGTGCGCGTAGCGCTCGACGATTTCCTCGGGATCGTTCAGGGCGTCTTCTTCATCCTTGGGGATGAGCGTGGTCGACAGCAGGGGTTCGCCGATTTCCTCGAGCAGGGCCAGGGCGACCTTGTGCTCGGGCACGCGTATGCCGATGGTCTTGCGCGAGGGATGCGACACCCGCCGCGGCACCTCGCGCGTGGCCTCCAGGATGAAGGTCCACGGCCCGGGGGTGGCCGCCTTGAGGAGACGGTACTGCCGATTGTCGACCTTGGCCATCAGGCCGATCTCGGCCAGGTCGCGACACAGCAGCGTCAGGTGATGACGCTCGTCCAGGCCGCGCAGTCGACGCATGGCGTCGGCGGCTTCCTTGTCGTCGAGCCGGGCCACCACGGCATAGCTGGAATCGGTGGGAACGGCGAGCAGCCCGCCGTCGCGCAGCCATTGCGCGGCCTGGCGCAGCAGGCGGGGCTGGGGGTTCTCGGGGTGCAGGGTCAGTAGCAAAGCCATACGACTATCCTAGCATTGCCGCGCCGTCTGCCCAGACTGCGCCCGGCCTCAGCCCTGCACGCCCATCAGGCCGTCGACGATGGACTGCCCATGCGAGACGGCCGCCTGCACGGCCTCGCGAGGGCTGTACACGACGCTGCCCTGCTCGAAGAATGGCACCCGGTATTCGTGGCCCGGATCCTGCACCGAGTTGGCGGCAACGACCTGCACGGTGGCAGTAAAGATCGGGCTGCTGGCATTGGCCGCCATCACTTCCTGTGCAGTGCCCCGCAACACCTTGGCGGTCAGGCGGTAACCCTTGTAAACACAATTGTTTTGAATCACGCAATGCTCCTTGAAACCCAGCATACCGTGGCTTGATGACGGTTTACGCACGACTGTGGCCTTGCCGCGACAGGGGCAAACCCGGCGATTGTGGCCCCCAGAACCCGGACTCTGCCAAAATATCGTGCTAGAATCTCGCTTCTTTGCCGTAACGGCTGCCGCATGATGGCCGTTGCGCTATGGTGGCCGTAGCTCAGTTGGTAGAGTCCCGGATTGTGATTCCGGCTGTCGTGGGTTCGAGTCCCATCGGCCACCCCAAATTTTTCTGCACGAAATCAAACGCTCGAATTTTTCGAGAGCCCGATGCTCTTGACTGCCAGGCGTTTTTTCGTATCACGCTGTCCGGCTCGCCCGGCCCGCTGCACGAGGCAGGCGAGCCCGCCTCGGCCACCCGCGCTGACCGCACAGAATCGCCTGCGCAATTTGCAGGGAAAACAACCAGGCGGCATCGAACACGTAGGCCCGGCATACGCTGGCATACTTATGGCAATCGAATAATCGCCATATCGTGAACATCCTCCGTTCAATCGCGGCCCGCATCCGGCATCGCAAGCATGTCCGATACTCGCATCTGAAGACGCTGCTCACCGTCATGCGCGACGGCATATTGCTCGTCGGCCACGACGGAACAATCGAGTACGCGAACGAAACGTTCTGCGAGCAGTTCTGCGTCGATGCCGCGCCCGAGTCCCTGACGGGCATGACGAGCGGCGAGGTAATCGCCATCATCGCTGCGCAGTACAAGGATTCGAAATCGGCAATAGAGCGGATCCGTTTCCTGGTCGAGCAGAACGTGCCGTGCCTGGGCGAAGAGATCGCCATGGCCTCCGGACGCACGCTGCTGCGCGATTTCATCCCGATCGAGCTTCGTCCCGGAAAAATGGCCCGCGTCTGGCATCACCGCGACGTGACCGCATTGCGCGCGGCCCAGGCAAAACTGGAAACGCTGAGCAACATCGACGGACTGACGCAGATCGCCAATCGCCGCAAGCTTGACGATCACTTCCCGCGCGAAGTGGATCGCTGCGCGAGCGAGAATCTGCCGCTTTCGTTTGCCATGATCGATGTCGACTACTTCAAGAAATTCAATGATCGATACGGGCATCTCGAGGGCGACGACTGCCTGCGCCGCATAGCCAGGACGGTGCAGCAGTGCGCCCAGGACCCCCGCGACCTGATAGGCCGCTACGGCGGGGAGGAATTCTTCGCGCTGCTCCCGAGCGCCGACTCGGCGGCGGCGGCGCAGATCGCGGCGCAAGTGCGCCGCAGGATCCACGACCTGGGTATCGAACATCTCGATTCAGGCGTCTCGCCTTATGTGACGGTGTCGATCGGCCTGGTCACGCTCCAGCCCGGCCCGCGCACCTCGACCAACGACATACTGAAAGCAGCCGATGCGGCGCTGTACGAAGCCAAAGGGCAAGGGCGCAATCGCGTTTGTGCGCGCGAATTACTGTGACACAATAACAATCCAGATCAGTCAGCCAGTTTCTTGCCGACGCAATGAATGAACTCGAGCGCATCATCCTGCTGCCGATACGCCTGTCGGGGCCCCTGAACATTCTGCTCAAGGAAGTCCTGAACAACGTCCTGGCGGAGGCGCGCCGGGAATACGAAGTGACGGGCATGGTCCGCGCCGTGGCAAACGGCTACCTGCGCTGGAGCAACGAGCTGCTCGGCATCGAGAACGACATCCACCAGACCCTGGGCGCCTACGTGCGCATGCTGGCCATCGCCATTCCCGATCTCTTCGTCGTGTCCTACGACCGCAAGGCCTTCCGCGACTACCAGCTCGACGAAAACGAAAAGCAGGCGCTGGACGCCGCGCGCGCCATGTTCGAGGCCAAGCTGAACCTGGCCAAGAACGCCGCGGCCGCCATGGGCTCGGACCTGACCACGCTGCAATCGTCCATCATCCGGCAAAGCCCGGTCTTCAACGGCGACAGCAGGCCGAAAGTCCAGCGCGTCTACCGCTGATCGCCCCTCCCCCGACCGGATCCCCGCCCCGCATCGACATGGCCACCCGTCCTCGCATCATCGTTTCCGTCCCCGTTCCCGAGGACCTGCGCGCCGAACTGGCCGCCCGTTTCGACATTGTCGACGTACCCGTGGGCGTGCCCCCCGCCGACGCCCTGCCCGCCGAGCTGCGCGCCGGCATCCTGGGCCAGCTCATCACGCCGCAGACCCGCGTCGACGAAAACCTGATGCAGTCACTGCCCAGCCTGCGGGTAAGTTCGAACTTCGCCGTCGGCTACGACAATGTCGACTTGCAGGCAGCCAACCGGCACAAGGTGCTGATCTGCAATACGCCCAATGTGCTCAACAACGCGGTGGCCGATGTCATCCTGGGCCTGATGCTCTGCCTGGCCCGCAATCTTGTCGCCGGCGATGCCTTCGTACGCAGCGGCGCCTGGACCCGCGGCCCCTTTCCCTTGACGCACGACATCCGCGGCAAGACCTTCGGCCTGCTGGGCATGGGACGCATCGGCCGCGTTGCGGCCCGCGGGGCGCAGGCCTTCGACATGAAGGTCATCTACCACAATCGCCGCCAGGACGAGCAGGCTGAAGCCCAGGGGCTGGCCTCCTACGTCGACCGCGACACGCTGTTTCGCACAGCCGACGTACTTTGCGTGCTGGTGCCGCTTACCGCCGAGACCCGCCACAGCGTCGGCGCGCGCGAGTTCGGCATGATGAAACCCACGGCCTATCTCATCAACACCGCGCGCGGCGCGGTGCTGGACGAAGCCGCGCTGGTCGAGGCCTTGCGCAGCGGCAGGATCGCCGGCGCGGGACTGGACGTGATGGAAACCGAGCCATTACCGGCCGACAGTCCGTTGTGCAGCCTGCCCAATGTCGTCCTGCAGGCCCACGTGGGCAGCGCCACTCACGAAACGCGGCGCGCCATGATCGAACTGGCCGTGCACAATCTCATCGACGCCTTGAGCGGCGTGCGCCCAACGGCCATGGTCAACCCCGAAATCTGGGCTTGAGCGGCCTCACGGCCTGCCGAGACCGCAAGCCCCCGGTAAATCGGCAGAAACCTCAGGCCGGCGCCTGCAGGGCTTCGAGCAATTGATCCGCGGGCATGGGGCGGGCCAATAAAAAACCCTGCAGCGAATTGCAGCCGATACGGGTCAGGAATTCCTGCTGCGCCGGGGTCTCCACGCCTTCGGCCACGACCTTCAGGCCCAGGGCACGGCCCAGCGCGATGATGGCCGACACAATGGCCGCGTCTTCCGAATCCTGCGCATCCGCATTCAGGTCCTGGATGAAACCCTTGTCGATCTTCAGTTCGCTGGCCGGGAGCCGTTTCAGGTACAGCAGACTGGAATACCCCGTGCCGAAGTCGTCGATCGAAATTCCCACGCCCATTTCATCCAGCTGCTGCAGCACGCGAACGCTGGCCTGGGTATCGCGCATGGCCGTCGTCTCGGTGATTTCCAGCACCAGGGACTGAGGCGGCAGCGCGTGGCGGTTCAAGGCCTCGCGCACCGAGTGGACCAGGTCCGCATGATTGAACTGCTGGGCCGATATATTGACCGCCACCGTCCAGTCGGCATACCCCATGCGATGCCATAGCGCCATCTGCCGGCAGGCTTCGTCCAGCGCCCAGTTGCCGATGGACACGACCAGCCCGAGCTTCTCCATCAGGGGAATGAACTTGTCGGGAGGCACGACGCCCAGCTCGGGGTGCACCCAGCGCATCAGGGCTTCCACGCCGCTGACAGGCCCGCTCGGCGCATCGAACTTCGGCTGGTAGTAGAGCGTGAACTCCCGGCGATCGAAAGCCTGGCGCAAATCCGCCAGCAACTGCGTCTGCTCCTGCACGACGGCATTCATCGATTCCTCGAACAGGCTGTATGTGTTGCGCCCTTGCTCCTTGGCGTGATAGAGCGCCGCATTGGCGTTGGTCAGCAGCGCATCGCGGGTCTTGCCGTGCTCGGGATACATGGCAATGCCGATGCTGGAGGTGATCTGCAAGGGGTAGCCCGACAGCCGGAAGGGCTGGCGCAGCCCCGACACCAGCTGCGATGCCAGCCTGAAAACGTCGTCGACGCCATCGGCGCCGACCATCATGATGAACTCGTCGCCCCGGGTTCGTGCCACGACCACCTGCATCGGCACGATATCCCGCACACGATGTGCGATCTCCACCAGCATTTGATCGCCGATGGCGTATCCGTATGCCTCGTTGATGGCCTCCAGGCCATCGCAATCCATGACCAGCAGGCCGAACCGCTCGGGCCTGCGGCGCTGCTCGCCGGCCAGCGTCTGATCGAGCAGATCATTGAACATCTGGCGGTTGGGCAGCTGGGTGAGCGAGTCATGCTGGGCCAGCCGGTCGATCTCCTGTTTGGCTTTTGCCAGGGAGCGCGCGGTCAGGCCCATGCGCGACCGCGATTGCCGATCCGAAACGAGGAACAGGACCAGGAACGCCACGAGGAGCGCTGACAGCACCAAGATTATGTTGTCGCTGCCGAGTATCACGATTCCCTCATCACCACGGGACAGCTGTAGATACTCCTGATGTTACACCACTGAAACAAAATGGATTTACGTTCGTGTAACCCGGGAGGATTCAGCGCGCCGGGCCTGCCGAGGCGCTGCGCACGAAATAAATGCGCATGGCCTGGGCACGCCCTTGCGCATCGCTCACGCGCAGCGTCGCTTTGTGGGGCACGAAGCCGTCGGGCAGGGCGACGGAGCCCTGCAGTGGAGCGAACCGGTCCAGCGTGAAGGCTACAGGCGGCGAGGTGATCGTGTCGGCCCGGCCGTTGAGGGTTCCGGAGAGCTCGACCGTGAACTGTCCCTGGAAGGCAGGCGTCTGGCCTGCCTGCTCCCGCATGACGAGAGCGCGGTAGTTCGCCACGCCGCTGCCCGCCGTGACCTCTCCCCAGCGCACGCCGATATTGCCGCCGCGCGGATCGGGCGGCACCGCGTCCTGCAGGATCCGCAGCGTCTGCGTCAGCGTGACGATGCGCTCGTTGGCCTGGGCCAGATCGGCGGACGCCTTTTTCTGCGCCGACCGACTCTGGTCGCGTTCGCTCCGGGCCTGGCCGAGCTGGGTCTGCAGGTTCTGGCGCTCCAGCGTGGCGGACTGCAGGTCGCCGAGCAGTTTGTTGGACTCTTCGACCGTCAGTTGCCGAGGGCCGTAGTTGTTCTGCAGGAAGAGCACGCCGCCTACACCCAGCACGACGCCGACAAGCAGGAGCACCAGCCAGCGCGGCATGCGGCGCGCGCGGCGCCCGGACTCATAGGGTGACGACCTGAATACAGTTTCCCGCGAACTTCCGAATATCCCCATTTGTCCGATCCATCCTCGCTCGACTACGGTCTTGCCGTGTAATCGCGCAGGATATCGCCGTACGGGGCTCGCGCCACGCTTTCAAAATATTCGGTTGCTCAAGAAGACACTGTGAAAAACCGTGTATCCGGCGCAAGAGGGCGCGGCCTGAAATTCGTAACGAAAGCGCTCACGGCCGGCGGCGCCGCGTCATGCGCTTGCGGGGAAAAGGCTTCGGGCAGTCAAGCGGCCAGCACCAGCAGATCGCTTTCGCAGACGCTGATCTCGACCTGCGACCCCACTGCGGGCGGAGGCGTGTCAGGTTGATTGAAGGTATCGAGCAGGACGGTCTGATCGGCGACCGTCACGCGGATACGGATCACCGAGCCCAGAAAATGCACATCGGCGATACGGCCGGGAAGCACCACATCGCGGCCTTGCCGGCGTCCCAGCACGACCGTCTCGGGGCGCAGCGCCAGGCTGACCTTGCCACTGCCGCCCTGCACCGCCCGGTTCAGCACCACCGGCACGTCGCCTATCCTGAGGCTGCCGGAACCGGCCTCCAGAACCGCCGCATCGAGCAGGCTGAGCGTGCCGACGAACTGCGCCACGAATCGCGTCGCCGGACGGTTGTAGATCTCGAACGGGGTTCCGATCTGGTCCGCCACGCCTTCGTGCATCACTGCGACCCGGTCCGACATGGAAAGCGCCTCTTCCTGGTCGTGCGTCACGAAGATGGTCGTGATGCCGAGTTCGCGCTGGATGCGGCGGATCTCCTCGCGCAGGCTGATGCGGATCTTCGCATCGAGCGCCGACAGGGGCTCGTCCAGCAGCAATACGCGCGGCGAAACGGCCAGCGCCCTGGCCAGGGCCACGCGCTGCTGCTGCC
>DAIDKG010000343.1 GCA_027450125.1 Bordetella sp.
GCTGCCTGGTCGGACGAAGCCCATGTACGCGACAATCGACGCCAGTACCGCGAGAAATTCGACGCCGTGCTGCCGCTGTTGCAGCCCGTGCTGGACGTGCAGGCGCCGCAGGCCTCTTTCTACCTTTGGGCCCGAGTACCAGGCTCCGATGCCGAATTCGCGGCCGGGCTGTATGCGGCGACCGGCGTGACGGTGCTGCCCGGCAGCTTCCTGGCCCGCGAGGCCGGCGGCATCAACCCCGGGCAAGGCCGGCTGCGGCTGGCTCTGGTGGCCGAGCCAGAGCAATGCAGGCTGGCCGCCGAACGCATCGCCCGATACGCCGCGGCCATTTGAATTACAGCAGTTCCAATCACCTTCAATTCCGTTCACCCCCCACTCGAGTCCACGACACCATGACCCTTGATCTGCAAACCGCCATCGACGGCGCCTGGGAAAACCGCGCCTTCCTGACGCCCACCGACGCTCCTTCCTCGGTCCGCGAGGCCGTCGAACATACGCTGGACGCGCTGGACAGCGGCCGCCTGCGCGTGGCCGAGAAGATCAACGGCGAGTGGGTCACGCATCAGTGGATCAAGAAGGCGGTGCTGCTGTCCTTCCGCCTGCAGGAAAACGTGCTGATGGGCCAGTCTCCCCAAGTCTATTGGGACAAGGTGCCCCTGAAGTTCGACGGCTACGGCGAGAACGCCTTCAAGGCCGGCGGCTACCGCGTGGTGCCGCCCGCCGTTGCGCGCCGCGGCAGCTACATCGCCAGGAACGTGGTGATGATGCCTTCCTACGTCAATATCGGCGCCTATGTCGACGAAGGCACCATGATCGACACATGGGTCACCGTGGCTTCGTGCGCGCAGATCGGCAAGAACGTGCACTTGTCGGGCGGCGTGGGGATCGGCGGCGTGCTCGAGCCGCTGCAGGCCAACCCCACCATCATCGAGGACAACTGCTTCATCGGCGCCCGGTCGGAGGTGGTCGAAGGCGTGATCGTCGAAGAAAATTCGGTGCTGGCCATGGGTGTTTTCATCTCGCAAAGCACCAAGATCTACGACCGCGCGACCGGCAAGATCACCTACGGCCGCGTGCCTTCCGGCTCGGTCGTGGTGCCCGGCTCGCTGCCCGCAGCCGACGGCTCGCACAGCCTGGCCTGCGCCGTGATCGTCAAGCGCGTGGACGCCCAGACCCGCGCCAAGACCAGCATCAACGAACTGCTGCGGGCCTGACCTGAAATGGCTGCATCCGCCGTACTGGACCTGGTCCGCGAACTGATAGCCCGCCCGTCGGTGACGCCGGAGGATCTGGATTGCCAGCAACTGATTGCCCGGCGCCTGGCCCCTCTGGGCTTCGAGTCCGAAACCATCGCCCGCGGCGGAGTCACCAATCTGTGGGCCCGGCGCGGCGACAGCGGTCCGCTGGTCGTGTTCGCCGGCCACACCGACGTGGTGCCGCCCGGCCCGCGCGAGAAATGGGACAGCGATCCTTTCGTGCCCACCGAGCGCGACGGCTATCTTTATGGCCGCGGTGCCGCCGACATGAAAAGCTCGATCGCCTCGTTCATCGTGGCATGCGAGGAATTCGCGGCGGCGCATCCGCGGCATGAGGGCTCCATCGCCCTGCTGCTGACTTCCGACGAGGAAGGACCGGCGGCGGACGGCACCGTGATCGTCTGCGACGAGCTCAAGCGCAGGGGAGTGCAGCTGGACTACTGCATCGTGGGCGAGCCGACTTCGGGCGAAAAGCTGGGCGATACCTGCAAGAACGGCCGCCGCGGCTCGCTGTCGGGCCGCCTTGCCGTCAAGGGTGTGCAGGGCCACGTGGCCTATCCGCACCTGGCGCGCAACCCGATTCACCTGCTGGCCCCTGCCCTGACCGAACTCGTCGCGCAGGAATGGGACCAAGGCAACGAATACTTCCCGCCCACGACCTTCCAGGTCTCCAATCTGAATTCGGGCACAGGTGCTACCAATGTGGTGCCGGGCGAGGCAGTGGCGTTGTTCAATTTCCGGTTTTCCACTGCCAGCACGCCCGCGGACCTGAAGGCTCGCGTACATGCCATTCTGGACAGGCACGGACTGGACTACGACATGGACTGGGAGCAAGGCGGCGAGCCTTTCCTCACGCCGCGCGGTTCGCTGACCGACGCCCTGACGCGCGCGATCTCCCAGGAAACCGGCATCACGACCGAGCTCTCGACCACGGGCGGAACGTCCGACGGACGCTTCATCGCCAAGATCTGCCCGCAGGTCGTGGAGTTTGGACCGATCAATGCCAGCATTCACAAAATCGACGAATGGGTGGAAGTGAACGCCATCGACCCGCTGAAAAACATTTACCGCCGCACTCTTGAGGCGCTGGTGGCATGACATTGCACGCAAGTCCGCCGAGACCGACGCAGCCTGCCATCACATTGCACGCAGCCTGGGTCGAGGCGGCGCAGGC
>DAIDKG010000344.1 GCA_027450125.1 Bordetella sp.
AGTCGATGACGCGTTCGCGGTTGTCCTGGCAGAAGTCGATGTCGAAGTCGGGCATGGACACCCGCTCCGGGTTCAGGAAGCGTTCGAACAGCAGGTCGTAGCGGATCGGGTCCAGGTCGGTGATGCCCAGCGCGTAGGCGACCAGCGAACCGGCGCCCGACCCCCGGCCCGGCCCCACCGGCACGCCGTTCTGCTTGCCCCAGTTGATGAAGTCCTGCACGATCAGGAAGTACCCGGGGAACTTCATGTCGATGATGATCTTGCATTCCCAACGCAGGCGCTCGTAGTAGGCCTCGCGCTTGCCCGCCCGCTCGGTCTCGTCGGGAAAGAGGAAGGCCAGGCGCTTTTCCAGGCCTTCCTCGGAGAGCTGGACCAGGTAGTCGTCGAGCGACACGCCTTCGGGCGTGGGGAAGATGGGCAACTGCGGCTTGCCCAGCGTGAGCGTGAGATTGCAGCGGCGCGCGATCTCGATCGTGTTGGCCAGGGCCGAAGGCACGTCGGCGAAGCGCCGCGCCATGTCTTCGGAGCTGAGCAGGTACTGATCTTGCGTGAAGCGGCGCACGCGGCGCGGGTTGGCCAGCACCTCGCCTTCGGCGATGCAGACGCGCGCCTCGTGGGCCTGGAACTCTTCCCGGGCGAGGAATTCGACCGGATGCGTGGCGACCACCGGCAGCCCGGCCTGGGCCGCCAGGCGCATGGCTGCCTGAGTGTAGGCCTCGTCGCCGTCGTGGCCGGCGCGCTGCAGTTCGATGTAATAGGCGCCGGGAAACATGGCGCCCCATTGACGCGCCAGCGACAAGGCCGCGGCGGCGTTGCCGGCATCGAGCGCATGGCCCACGTCGCCCGCGCGGCCGCCGGACAGGACGATCAGGCCTTCTTTGCCTCGTAGCCATTCGCGGCGGATCTCGGCCCGCCCCTTGGCCTGGTTCTGCAGATAAGCCTGCGTCAGCAGTTCGCACAGATTGAGATAGCCGCGGTGGTTGCGCACCAGCAGCAGGATCCGAAACGGCTTGTCCGGATCGTCTTCGTTTTCCAGCCAGACGTCGCATCCGGCTACCGGCTTGACCCCGGCGCCGCGCGCCGCCTTGTAGAACTTGATCAGGCCGAACAGATTGGACAGGTCGGTGAGCGCCACCGCGGGCTGCCCCAGCCCAGCCACGCGCTTGACCAGATCGGAGATGCGTATCAGGCCGTCGACGACCGAGAACTCGGAATGCACCCGCAGGTGCACGAAGGCGGGGGAAAGGGAGGCGGTGGCGTCTGGCATGGGCAGGATTGTACCCAGGCAAGCCTCGCCCGAGACCCCGTGCCTATACAATCGACAGGTTAAATTCCGTATCCCTTCCTGCCATGAAATGGTTCATCCCCGCCCTGTGGATCGTCTCCATCCTGTACGCCCATTTGCGCGGCCGCGTGCGGATGCCGCTCGGGCGCGCGCTGCTCGACTATTCGGTGATCCTGGCGCCGGTCAATGCTTTCATGGTGCTGGCCTCGCGCGTACCCACCACGCCCTACCTGACCAGCCGGGAATTTCCCGAGCTGAAGGCGCTGGAAGACAACTGGGAAGTCATCCGCGACGAGGCGTTGCAGATGGCCGAACTGCGCCACATCAAGGCAGCCGAGAAGAACAATGACATCGGCTTCAATTCGTTCTTCAAGTACGGCTGGAAGCGCTTCTACCTCAAGTGGTATGACGCCCGCCATCCGTCGGCCGAGCAACTCTGTCCCAAGACGGTGGCCCTGCTCAACACCCTGCCCAGCGTTAAAGCCGCCATGTTCGCCGAACTGCCGCCGGGGGGGCAGTTGAACAAGCATCGCGACCCGTATTCCGGCTCGCTGCGCTATCACCTCGGGCTGGCCACGCCCAACGACGACGGCTGCTACATCGACGTCGACGGCGAGCGATACAGCTGGCGCGACGGCCAGGCAGTGGTGTTCGACGAAACTTATATCCACGAAGCCCACAACACCACGCAACGCAACCGCATCATCCTGTTCTGCGATATCGAACGGCCCTTGAAGTGGCGCTGGGCCGATGCGTTCAACCGCTGGTTCAGCAAAGTGTTCATGTCGGCGGCCAGCTCACCCAACGACGTCAACGACCAGACCGGATTCGTCAACAAGCTGACGCACTACCACTGGCTGTTCGAGCAAAAGCGCAAGGCTTTCAAGGCCTGGAACCGAACGGCCTACAAGGCCACGAAATATCTGCTGATCCTTCTGGTCATCGCGGCTTTCATCAAGCTCTAGGGCCTGTTAACGCTAAAAGGAGCCGCCTGCTGCGGCAAAAAACAAGGCGCCCACCAGGTCCAAGCCGGCGGGCGCCTTGTGTTGCCGATCAGGGCCTCTTCCAGATTTCCGAGTCCAGGGAAAGCTGCTCCACCAGTTCTTCCACCAGCCTGCGGCGCGCCTCGGGCATGCGGCGCAAGCGCTCGATGAACGTCCACTCGGATGCCGAAGGCTGATGCGGCTCGCGCAAGGCAACCGGGCGGCGCGGCGGCTGGATTTCATCCGTGACGCCAAAGCGCAGCCATTTCTCGGAGACATCCAGCCACTTGGCAAGCGCGGCGATTTTATCGGGCGTGGGCGTGGCGGTTCCCGCCAACCATTTCTGCGCCGCCTGCGCCGTAACGGGCTTGCCGAGCAAATCGAACTGGGCGGCCAACTCGGACGGCGTATCGATTTTCCTGGGGCCGAGTTTGAGCGCCTTCCTGAGGCGCTTGGCAAACTCCCGCTTTTCGTCCATGGATCGCATGGGCGAAGTGTCAAGGCATTGGTCTGATTTTTGTAAACCATTAGGTTGTTATTAATAACCATACGGTTTAATGCTTGCTTCACCCTGAACCCAGACACTGCAGGAGATCGGGCATGGCGGGCATAGGAAATTTTCCCGATTGCAAGAATCATCCTTGCCCGCAAGACGGACTGCTCGACCGTCCCGCGGCAGCGGCAAGAGCGCGCGCCATCGTATGGCGCCTCATGAGCGATGCCATGCAGGAACATCCAGGCCGGACCATGACGCTGGCCGACCTGAGCGACAGCGTGAC
>DAIDKG010000345.1 GCA_027450125.1 Bordetella sp.
TTCGCTGCGCTGCGCTTCATCTTCTCGGCCTTGCCCTGGGTGTTTTTCGTGCGCCGTCCGGCCGTGTCCTGGATGCGCCTGGCCGCGGCCGGCATTTTCACGGGCGTTGGCCAGTTCGATCTCCTGTTCTGGGCCATGCGGCATGACATCTCTCCCGGCCTGGCGTCACTGGCGGTGCAGTCCCAGGTCTTCTTCACCATCCTGCTGGCCATCATTCTCAACGGCGAGCGCATGAAGGCAATGCAGGTCGGCGCCATGCTTCTGGCCGTGCTGGGCATGGGCGTCGTGGGCTGGCACGGCCTGCGCGACCCGAGCAGCACCATCACGCTGTTCGGTCTGGCCGCCGTGCTGATGGGGGCTTTTTTCTGGGCATGCGCCAACACGCTGGTGCGCGGCGCCGGCAGGGTCGACATGCTGGCATTCACCATCTGGAGCAGCCTGTACGCCGTGCCGCCCCTCATCCTGATCAGCCTTTGCGTCGATGGGCCTGCCAGGGTGTCGCAGGCACTGCTTCATGCCAACTGGCATGGATGGGTCACGGTCCTGTGGCAGGCGCTGGGCAATACCCTGTTCGGCTTCGGTGCCTGGAACTGGCTCCTGGCGCGCCATCCGGCAGCGACCGTGACGCCCTCTGCCTTGCTGGTGCCCGTCGTCGGCATGTTGTCTTCGGCCTGGCTGCTGTCCGAGGACCTGGCCAGTTGGAAGCTGGTCGCGGCCCTGCTGGTCATGGCCGGCCTGACGCTCAACATCTACGCCGGCAGGCTGCAACTCAGGGCCCGGGCCATCTGACGGCCGCCGGGGCAGTCAGGACTGAGGCGGCTCGCCGAGCGGCAGGCCCGCATTACCCTGCAACACAATGGTCGAGGTGGCCATCATCGGCAACCCCGCCCGGGCCAGCCGGCTCAACACCTCGTACAGTACGCGGCTGCGCACGGTATAGGCCAGCCGGGGCGACTCTACATAGGCGATCGCGTTGAACATCAACCGATCGTTCTCGATGCCGTCCAGGTAGACCGTTGCCGCGGGCGTGTCCAGCACTTCTTCCTGCTCGACAAAGACCGCCGTGACCAGATCGCGAATCGTGTCGGCGTCGGTATTGAGCGGCATGGGCAGCTTGATCTGCACCCGCCCCATGGATCGCGAATGCGTCACGTTGCGCAGGGTCTTGGTGATGAACTCCGAGTTCGGCACGATCACCGTGGATTTATCCTGCATCAGGATTTCCGTGGCTCGCACGTTGATGCGCTGGATATCGCCTTCCACAGTGCCCAAGGATACCCAGTCGCCCACTTTTATCGGCCGTTCGGCCAGCAGGATCAAACCCGAGACGAAGTTCTGCACCACCGCTTGCAGGCCGAAACCGATGCCCACCGACAATGCGCTGGCGATCCACGCGACGCGGTCCAGCCCGAGCCCCAGCGCCGAAAGCGTCAGGCCGGCGACGAAGAGCACGCCGGCGTAGCCGAACAGCGTCGCCGTCGAGGTGCACATGCCCGGATCCATTGCCGTGGAGGGCAGGTAGGTTTCCTTCAGCCAGCGCTTGAGCACCCGGACGCACAAGATGCCCAGCACCAGCACCACCAGGCCCTGTCCCAGGGAACTGGGCTGTATCAGCACCTGGCCGATCTGCAGACCTTTGCCGAGCTGCTCCGCGCTGTGCATGATTTCGGCGGGGCCGCCGCCGAAGGGGTTGATCAGCAGCACGATGGCAACCAGCACCACGACCACTCGGGCCGCGCCGGACAGCAGCACGGCGGTTTGATGGCGCAGGCGAAATTGCGGCGTCGGATGTTCGGGTTTCCTGCCCGCGAGCAGCGTCATGAACCCGTCGTCGATCAGCAGCGATAGCAGGTAGGCCGAGGCCACCACGATCAGCAGCCACAAACCCTGCGTGATGATGAAGGTCCCCAGGGTGGCATAGCCGATCAGCACGCCAACGATGCCCACGATCAGAGCCAGCCAGCTCAGCGTGCTCAGCGTTGCGATCCAGAAAGGCCGGTGCAGTGCCTGCCCGGTGTCCGGATCGCGTTGCGATTTGCGGCGCAACCGCTCTCCCAGCATCAGGCTCCATGCCAGCGTGATGCCTTGGGCCAGTGCCGCCAGGCTGGTCATGGCTATTGTCGTGTTGACGCTGATATCGAGGACCGAGGGCAATTCCAGCGCCAGCCATACGATCACGGCCAGCACGGCCAGCGTCCCCGGCAGCCAGCGCAAGCCCCTGGCCACCTCGTCGGGCAGCGGCAGCAGGCGCCACGACGGTCTCTTGGGCGAGAGCAGCACATTGCCCAGGCCGCCGATATAGCCGGCCAGGCCGACGATGCCCACCAGAGAGTTCATCAGCCCGTCGGTATTGTCCGACAGCGTGTTGGTCCAATTCAGCCCCAGGAGCAGCAATTTGGCGATCAGCCCCGGCGTGACGATCGCCACGATCACCACGGCCACCGCAAACACCGAGCGGCGCAGGCGTCCCGAGGGTACGCGCGTCGCGGTCACGTGCAGCAGCAGGCGCCGGATGAAAAAATTCGCGGCCAGCAGGGCGACGATGCCCGCGACGACCAGGGACCACACCGAGCCCGGTGTCTGGCGTGCGCTGGAAGCCAGCTCGCCGCCCAGTTCCTCGAAGCGCTGCAGGTCGTTGGGAAAGTCACGCCGCAGCTCGGCGTGGTATCGCGATGAAAAAAAAGTGCGGTGGCGCTCGCCCATCTGCGCCTGGAACTGCATGCGCCGTTCGGTCGATACACGGTCGGCCAGCTGTCCCGCCTCGACCGACAGCAGTTTGGCCAGCTTGAGTTGCGAGTCGAGGGTGCTGCTGCTCTTGACCAGTTGCCTGCGCTGATCGGCGACATCGGGCGGCTCCTTGGTGCCTGTCGGTACCGGGCCCAACTGATTCAACCTGGCTGTAATGTCGGCCAGGCGCGGCGTCAGGATTCCGGCCAGGCTGTCGGCCTTGCTTTGCAGCCGCAGGACTTCGTTGCCCCAATGGTCCAGCGATTCGTCTGTAGGATGGTTGTCCAGGCCCTTGAGTATGGCGTCCAGCCGGGTGCGCATCTGCGTCAGTTGCGGGTCGATTGCCGCAGGACTGTCGCTGCTGGGCTGCGCCCATGCGCTGGAGCCCAGAATGGCGGATAGCGCCAACAGGCAGGAGAGCAGCACGACGCGCAAGCGGCGCCCCGGGCGATGAAAAAACGGAATCATGAAAACATCCGTAATTGAGCGAGCCGGCAGCATAGCAAGCGCCAGGCTGGTGTTTACGACAAAGTCTATCTTGATGTAGGCCGATTTGTCGGCCTTTCTGCAAACATGCTATAGTTATCGACTCGGTACTGATTCAAGCGCAAGCGGGTTGGGGCCGGGGCGAGGTGGGGTTTGTTTGGGTTGTTGAGCGAAGTTGGTTTGACAGCGTAAAAAAACAGGTTCATAATCTCGTTTCTCTGCTGCTG
>DAIDKG010000346.1 GCA_027450125.1 Bordetella sp.
ATTGTCGATCAGGGCCTTGAGCAGCTTAGCCACGGCCAGCGGCTGCAGTTCTTCATTGGTCTCGACCAGGATGCCGCGGTCGGCACCGATGGCCATGGCGGTGCGCAGCGTCTCCTGGCATTGGGACACGCCGCACGAGACGGCGACGATCTCCGTTGCCGCGCCTTTCTCCTTGAGCCGCACAGCCTCTTCGACGGCAATCTCGTCGAAGGGGTTCATGCTCATTTTGACATTGGCGATGTCCACGCCGCTGCCATCGCTCTGGACGCGGACCTTGACGTTGTAGTCAACCACCCGCTTGACGGGAACCAGGATTTTCATGGGAGGGTTTCCTTTCAGGATCATTCAGAGTTGATCATCCGCCAGGGCCAGCGTGCTGGCGGCGCCGCCCGTGACGATGTCGCGCAACATCGGCGCCTGCACTAGGACATGCGCTGCGTAGTGGCTGGCCGTGGCACGCTTGGCGCCGAGAAAGCCCGCATCGCCAGATCTCGCCGCGAGTTGCGCAGTGGCGGCTTCGGCCATGCGCGCCGACAGCCAGCCGCCGATCACCGTGCCCGCCAGCCGCAAGAAGGGCACGGCGCCCGCCGCGCACTGCGCGGGTTGGTCGTCGTGGGCCAGCAGCCAGTCGGCCGCGTCCCCCAGCGCACGCGCCGAAGCCGCTAACACGCCGCCGATCTGCGCCAGCGCGGCATCGGGCATCTCGGCCAACCGGCGCGCATCGCCGTCGATGCGGCCCAGCAGTGCCTTCAGCGTGCGCCCGCCCTCGCGCGCCAGCTTGCGGCCAATCAGGTCGTTGGCCTGGATGCCCGTCGTGCCTTCGTAGATGGTCGTGATGCGCGCGTCGCGCAAGTGCTGTGAGGCGCCGGTTTCCTCGACGTAACCCATGCCGCCATGCACCTGCACACCATCGGACGTGATGCCCTGTGCGCTGTCGGTGCACCAGCCCTTGACCACCGGGATCAGCAGGCCGACCAGGGCCAGCGCCTGCTCGCGCTCTTGCGCGTCGGCGTGGCCTGCGGCGCGGTCCATCTGGCCGGCGCAGAAATAGGCCAATGCGCGCATGGCCTCGGTGCGGGCCTTCATGTCCATCAGCATGCGCCGCACGTCCGGGTGGCCGGCGATGGTGGTGCTGCCGCTGAGCAGTGGCTTGCCCTGCACCCGCTCCAGCGCGTAGGCGCGTGCGCGCTGGTAGGCGCGCTCGGCGATGCCCACGCCTTCAAGGCCGACGTTCAGCCGCGCATGGTTCATCATCGTGAACATGCAGGCCAGCCCCTGGTTCGGCTCGCCGACCAGGTAGCCGATCGCGCCCCCGCAGTCGCCAAAGCTCATCGACGCCGTGGGGCTGCCGTGGATGCCCATCTTGTGCTCGATGGAGGTGCAGGCCAGGTCGTTGCGTTCGCCCAGGGAGCCGTCGTCGTTGACCAGGTACTTCGGGCACAGGAACAGCGAGATGCCTTTCACGCCGGGCGGTGCATCGGGCAGGCGCGCCAGCACGAGGTGGACGATGTTCTCGGCCATGTCGTGCTCGCCCCAGGTGATGAAGATCTTGTTTCCGCTGACGCGGTAATGGTCGCCTTCGGGCACGGCGCGACTGCGCAGCGCGGCCAAGTCGGAGCCTGCTTGGGGCTCGGTGAGGTTCATGGTGCCGGTCCAGCGGCCCGCGACCATGGGCTCCAGGAAGCGGCGCTTGAGTGCGTCGCTGCCATGGTGCGCAATGGCTTCCACCGCGCCCAGCGTGAGCATCTGGCACAGGCTGAACGCGAGGTTGGACGACTTCCACATCTCCAGCACGGCTGTGGACACCAGCGTGGGCAGGCCCTGGCCGCCCCATTCGGTGGCAGCGGGCATGCCGTTCCAGCCGTTCTCGCAGAAGCTGGCCCAGGCTTCGCGAAAGCCATCGGCTGGCGTGACCTGGCCGTCGTGCCAGCGCGCGCCCTGCACGTCGCCGGTGCGGTTCAGCGGATCAAGCACGCCGGTGGCGTAGTGGGCAGCCTCCTGCAGGATGGCCTCGACCAGGTCGGGCGTGGTTTCTTCATGGCCCGGCTGGGCACAGATCGCATCCAGGCCTCCGACTTCCTTCATCGTGAACAGCATGTCGCGCAAGGGCGCGGCGTAGGTAGACATTGCTTACTCCTCTTTGTGGGTTCAACCCGTCTGCCCCATAGGGCATACATCCATGCATGACCCTACCCACCAGGACAAGGCCCGGTCGATCAACCGCTTCAGGGCGGCTGAATTTCTCAGGCGGCTTACGACGCGATTAGTTGGTATGACAAGATTTCTAGAAGCCGCTGAAGCGTGTGAAGTTCTCGACCGGCTCACGCTCGGTGCGCACGCGGTTCACCACGGCCGCCGGGTCGGCATAGCCCAGTGCCATGCCGCACAGGACCATCTGCCCGTCCGGGATTTGCAGGGCTTCAGCCAGAAGGCGCGGGTAAAGGGTCCACGCCATCTGCGAACAGGTATCCAGGCCTCGTGCGCGGGCCGCCAGCATGATGTTCTGTAAGAACATCCCGTAGTCCACCCAACTGCTCTGCACCATGCGCCGGTCCAAGGTGAAGATCAAACCGACCGGCGCATCGAAGAAGGCAAAGTTGCGTGCATGTTGAGCGCGCATGGCATCCGTATCTCCCTTGGAGATTCCGACTGCGGCATAAAGAGCGAAACCGCACCGACGCCGCCTGGTCAGGTAGGGCTCGAAGAACTCGGCCGGGTAGATGTCGTATTCGGACTGGTGCTCTCCCTCTTCATGGTGAAAGGCGTGCAATACACGGTCGCATAGGCGCTTCCTCGCCTCGCCCGCCACGGCAATGACATGCCACGGCTGGGTGTTGGTGCCACTGGGCGCGCTGGCTGCCACCGACAGAATCTGGGCCACCGCTTCTTGCGACACCGGGGTCGGCAGAAAGGCGCGCACGGAACGACGTTCGCGCATCACCGCATCAATCAGCATGTTGCGCAAAGGCACGGCGCAGACAGACATTCACTCTCTCCTGGTTGCTGGGCTATTCGGGTGAGCACACCGACATGCCGTTGCCGAAGAAGCATTCATGCGAATGCATCGATGCCGAACGTCCACGGGTCGTCCCTGGGTGTGCTACCAAGCGGTATTCTGGGCACTCGGCACATACGCGTCTTGCCCGCCAGTGCATGGCGAGTTGACTTTGTATGCACAAGGCAAAATCCGGTTGACCGCAGCCGGACGCTACATCGTTAGCGGGCCGTTTTCTTGGTGTAATTTCGGATTCAGCGCCAGCTATCGTTGCTCCCTTTGACCATGTTGAAACCCGTCGTCACTGTTCCTGTTTTTGCCGTGCATGGCCTGCTCGACGGCGCGCGCAGCAAAGGACTGGCCACCGAGTCCTGGCTGGATGGCGTTCTGGCGCAGGCCCGCATCGCCGAGTCGCTGCTGCATCTGGAGCAGTCGCGTGTGACCATAGAGCAATACATCGCACTCTTCAGTGCCGTGAAGAACAGCTTGGACGACGAATGCCTAGGCCATCTACACGGTCGGCCGTTGCGCTGCGGCAGCTTTGCGCTGATGGCTCGCTCTACGCTCGGGGCCAAGACGCTGGCAGCCGCCTTGCAGCGCGTGAGTGCATCCTTCGCCCTGCTGCAGGACGACGTGGCGCTTGTGCCCGTCTCTGATGGCTTGCTCAAGGGTGCTGCTCTGGACGTGCGCCACGCCCTGGGCAAACATTCAGACTTCCTGCACGGGCTGCTGTTGCGCGTTTTCTGGCGTCTGCTGGTATGGCTGCACGGCGGCCGACTGGTGCCCAGAGGGCTCGATTTTGCCTTCGAGCCACCGCCGCGTGCCGCAGACTATGCCCAAATCTTCTCGGGCACGTTGCGGTTCGGGCAGGCGCGGTCGGCGGTCTGGTTCGAGGCATCCGCATTCACGCAGCCGATGCGCCGTGACACCGCCGCGCTCCAGACCTTTTTGCGTGCCACACCGGGCAACCTGATCGGCCCGCGTCTAATCGAGCGGACAGCCAGCGCGCGGGTGCGCGCGCTATTGCAGCAAGCGTGCCCGGAGTGGCCCGATCTGACTGTCGCCGCGCAGCGCTTGCACATGTCGGTCAGCGCACTGCAGCGGCATCTGGCCGTGGAGGGCAAGTCCTTTCAGGTGCTGAAGGACGAGTTACGGCGCGACATGGCGATCGTTCGGTTGACCAGCACCGATGCCGCGCTGAGCGCCATCGCCGCCGAGTTGGGGTTCGCCGACGGCACCGCCTTCCAGCGGGCCTTCAAGTCATGGACCGGCAGCACGCCAGGCGTCTATCGTTCGCGCACCCAAAAAACGTAGCGCTGCTTCGACGCGGTCGCACTCAAAGCGACGAGCACAGATGCCCGCCATCCACTGGCACGCAGGCGCCGGTCATCCACGACCCGGCCTCGGTCGCGAACAGCAGGAACAGACCGTTGAGCTCCTCCGGCTTACCCAGGCGGCGCATCGGGATGCGCTTGATAAGCGCCTTGCCATGGTCGGTATCCCACATGGCATCGGTCATCTCGGTGTCGATGTAGCCCGGCTCGATGGCATTGACGCGAATGCCGTGGCGCGCCCATTCGAGCGCCAGGCTCTTGGTCATGTGCACGACTGCAGCCTTGGACGTGGCATACAGCATGGCGCCCGGCATCACGCGTTCGCCCAGGATCGATGCGATGTTGATGACTGAGCCTCCCCGCCCCGCATCCACCCAGCGCTGCGCGGCACGCGCGGCCACCAGCCACACGCCGCGCACGTTGGTCTCCATCAGCGAGTCGAAGTCGGACGCAGGCAGCGTGAGCGACAAGGCGTCGTTGGAAGCCCCGGCGTTGTTAACCACCACGTCGAGGATGGTGCCCGAGGCGTCTATCTCGGCGAAGGCGTCGTCGATGGACTGCTCGGAAGCCACATCCATTTCCAGCACCGTGACCTGAGGCGAACCGAGCTTTTCGAGTTCCTGGGCGAGTTTGTCGAGCCGCGCCTTGCGCCGCGCCCCAATCACTACCTTGGCCTTGCAACCAGCAGCCAGCCGAGCGAAGTTCTCGCCCAGGCCCGACGAGGCCCCCGTGACCAGCACCCGCTTGCCTGCCAGCATTGCACCCAGATCCATCATCGTCTCCTTGCATCTTCAGTTCGCCGTCGATGCCGGGAGGTTAGCGCAGGGCCGCTCGGCTGCGGGGTTGCCTCGCTCCCCCATCCGTCGAAAGAGGTGCCTTGTCAGTTGATCGAGACCATCCGTCATTGCCGCGCCAAGCACCGCTGCCTACGATTGCCTGTATGCCTTGGGTACCCTGAGCGCCGCACGAAAGCACGCCACGGTGTCGACGCTCCGGTCCCGATGGGCTGCGGCGTCTGGGGGCAGATTCAGGAGACGACAAGTGCTGCAACAGTCACCCATGGAATGGTCCATCGACCATGCGCCCATCGAGGGCAGGATAGATGCGACGGAAGCGATCCTCAAGGACTCCTTCCAGCGCTGGAGTCTTTCCTCCCCGGCGAAGCCTGCTGCATTCCAGGCGAAGTTGCGGCGACACGAACTCGCCGGAGCCTCCTTGGTATGCACCGTGACCGGTGCTTGCGTCGAGCAGTCTCCTCCTGGACATTCGTCATTCGACGATGAGTTCTGCCTGGGGCTGCAGCTGAACCTGAGCGGCCGAGTACAGTTGCAGCAGTGGGACACGCCAATCTGCGAGGGCGACATGTTCCTCTGGCGTACCGATCAGCGGCAAGACTATGAGGTGCTGGAACGAACCCACAGCGTGTCGTTGATGATTCCCTGGCAGCTCATGCGCGAGCATCTACCGGGCCGCAAGCAGCCGCCCGCAGCCTGCCGCATTGACAGTCACACAGGCGTGGGCTCACTGCTCAGCCAACACCTGATGGGGTTGGCAAAGGAGATCGGCGCCGTGCCGCCCTCCGCCCACGTCGCCCTTTGCCGCACGGTGATCGGGCTTCTGGACATTGCGCTGCCAGAGCCGGAGAGCGCCACTCGATTCACGGCCATGGCCGCGTTGCGCGAACGAGTACTTGCCTACATCGCCCAGCATTTTCAAGAGGATGACCTGAGTCCGGCACGCATCGCCGCGGCGCACGGTATTTCACTGCGTTACCTTCATGCGCTGTTTGCGCAGGGCGATACCACGGTGGTCGGCCACATCCTGGAAAGCCGATTGCAAGCGTGCTGGCGGACACTCGTTGACCCGGTCTGCCGGCATCTGCAGGTCTCGGCGATCGCCTTTCACTGGGGCTTCAACTCCACCAGCCATTTCTGCCGCGCATTCAAACAACGCTTTGGAGTGTCGCCCAGCGATGCACGCGGCATGACTGCTCACGGCTCCGCCATCGGCCCGGTCGAGTCAGCCGGGCTTTCCCTTGCACACGCAAAGTCAACTTGCCATGCACTGGCGGGCAAGACGCGCACGGGCTGAATGCCGACCATATGCCCTGGACAGACTGAGAACGCAGAGATTCGACGCTTCGCCCGCCCCGTTGTGGGTATGCGGGCATGACCCGGGGCCGCATCGCTGGCCAAGTTTTCAAACCTTCATCGTACAAACCTTCTGAGGAGCGCTCCCATGCTGCCGCAATTGCACCGTCAACCCTGGATGGACAGCGACATCGAGACCTTTCGCGACCAGGTGCGCCGCTACATCGCCGCCGAGATGGCTCCGCACCTGCCCGCTTGGCGCGAACAGGGCTACGTCCCGCGCGAGACCTGGCGGCCCTTCGGCGAGATGGGGTTCATGCTGCCCGAAATGCCCGAAGCCTACGGCGGCACCGGGGCCAGCATTGCCTACCAGCTGGTGGTACAGGATGAGTTGACCAGAGCGGAAATGCCCAACAACGTCCAGGTGAACAGCATCGCTGCGCACTACATCATGGACTACGGCACCGAGGAGCAGAAGCAGCGCTGGCTGCCCAAGCTGAGCAGCGGCGAGATGCTGCTCGGCATTGCGATGACCGAACCCGGCTGCGGGACGGACCTCAAGGCCATCGCCACCCGCGCGCGCCGTGATGGCGACCACTACGTGATCGACGGTGCCAAGACCTTCATCACCAACGGCTACACCTGCAATCTGCTGATTGTGGTCGCACGCACCGGCGAGGCGGGCAGCCGAGGCCTTTCGCTGATCGTGGTGGAGACCGAGAAC
>DAIDKG010000347.1 GCA_027450125.1 Bordetella sp.
TTCGCCGGCCGTGGCTGATCGCGCCCGGCCTGCTCGTGCTCGCCCTCGCAGGCTACGGCGCCTACCATCACGTGGGCACCGGCTTCCTGCCCAGGATGGACGAGGGCGGATTCGTGCTGGACTACAACACCGCGCCTGGCACTTCCCTGGGCGAGACCAATCGGGAGTTGCAGCAGGTCGAGGCCATACTCAAGAAAAATCCTTACGTGGACACGTTTTCCCGCCGCACCGGCGGCGGCCTGGGCGGCGACCTGACCGAAACCTACCAGGGGGACTTTTTCGTCCATCTCGTGGACGCTTCGAAGCGGCCCGACATATGGAAAATCATGGACGATATTTCCCGCCGCATCACCCAGCGCGTTCCCGGCATCAGTTTCGATGCGCATCAGCTGATGAACGACATGATCGGCGACATGGTGGGGCGCCGCCAGCCTGTCGTGATCCAGCTCAGCGCAAAGAACCCGGGTGACCTGGGCGCGGCCGCCCGGCACGTGGCCGACGCGATCGCCAAGGTGCCGGGTGTCGAGCCCGCTTCGGTCGACGACGGCGTCGTGCCGGCGGGTGACGCCCTGGAGATCCGCGTCGATCCGGCGGCGGCCGCGCTCGAGGGCATGACCCCGGCATCGGTCAGGGACCAGGTCTACCATTACCTGAACGGCAAGGTCGTCACCCATTTCCTGGGCAAGACCCAGGACATCGGGGTGCGGCTCTGGCTCCAGTCGCCCCATAAGCCGATCTACCGGGATCAGCTCGGCAGCCTGCCGATCGCCGCCCCGGACGGCCGGATCTTTTCCCTCGGAACCGTGGCGACGATACGTTTCGTCTCCGGCCAGCCCCAGCTTACCCGCGACAACCTGAGGCAGATCGTGGCCGTCACCGCGCAGATCAGCGGTTCCCACGACCTGGGTTCGACCATTGCCGCGGTCAGGCGCGCGCTGGACCGGCCCGGTGTCGTTCCCGCCGGTGTTACCTACACCTTCGGCGGCGCCTACCAGCAGCAGCAGATGGCGGCTCGAGGCATGGTCAAGGTTTTCGGCGCCGCCGTGGCGGCCGAGATCGTGCTGCTGCTGTTTTTGTACCGTGCGGCGATCATTCCCTTGGTGATCGTGGCCATGTCGCTGGTGTCGACGGGCGCGGTATTCCTGGGCCTGTGGCTCACCGGGGTCGAACTCAACATCACCGCGATGATGGGCATGGTCATGATCGTCGGCATTGCGACCGAGATGTCGATCTTTCTCGTGTCGGAATATCAAATGCTGCGCGAGACCATGGCGCCGCGCAGCGCGCTGCGCGAGGCCGCGCTCAATCGCCTGCGTCCCATCATGATGAGCACGCTCGCCATGATCCTGGCGCTGGTGCCGCTCGGCGCCGCGATCAGCGGGTCCGGGGACCAGATGCTGCAACCGCTGGCGATCGCCATCATCGCGGGCGCGGTCGTGCAGCTGCCTCTGGTATTGTTGGTGATGCCCGTGCTGATCGGCCTCGGGGCGGGCCGGCGCGCGGGCTGAGCGCGCTGCGGCCCCTGCGGGCCGGGCGCGTGACGCGTCATGTACATTATCGGGCGGCGCAACGCCGTTCCTGCCGGCGGCGAGGCGGTTGCGGCCTCGCCGTATGAGCTCGGCGTGTGAAAATGTAAGCCAAGTCAGCCGGACGTAACCGGCTAACTGCTACACTATATCGGTTTGTGCATTGACGATGGACGCCCAATGAACCTGCAACAGTATTTCCCAGTCCTGCTGTTTATCCTGGTAGCAACCCTGATCGGGTTTGCGCTGATTACGGCGGGTTCCCTGATCGGCCCCAAGCGTCCCTACGCGGAAAAGCTCTCCCCCTACGAGTGCGGTTTCGAGGCCTTTGAAGACGCCCGGATGAAGTTCGACGTGCGCTACTACCTGGTGGCCATCCTCTTCATCCTCTTCGATCTGGAAATCGCCTTTCTCTTTCCCTGGGCCATCGCCCAGGGCACGCTGGGCCTCGTCGGCTTCTGGACCGTCATGGTCTTCCTGGCCGTGCTGACGGTCGGCTTCATCTACGAATGGAAAAAGGGCGCGCTGGACTGGGAATGACCGGCGCATCCGGGGCATAGCCCCCGGCTGCCCGCGACACCCCGTTCCTGCACCCCAAGTCGAGAACTACCATGGCTATAGACGGCATTCTCAAGCAAGGCTTCATCACCACCAGCGCCGATAAATTCATCAACTGGGCCAAGACCGGCTCGATGTGGCCCATGACCTTCGGCCTGGCCTGTTGCGCGGTCGAAATGATGCACGCCGGCGCGGCGCGCTACGACCTGGACCAGTTCGGCATCGTGTTCCGCCCCAGCCCGCGCCAGTCCGACCTGATGATCGTGGCCGGCACGCTGTGCAACAAGATGGCGCCGGCGCTGCGCAAGGTCTACGACCAGATGCCCGAACCGCGCTGGGTGGTTTCCATGGGCTCCTGCGCCAACGGCGGCGGCTACTACCACTATTCGTATTCGGTGGTCCGCGGCTGCGACCGCATCGTGCCGGTCGATGTCTACGTGCCGGGCTGTCCGCCCACCGCCGAGGCGCTGGTCTATGGTCTGCTGCAAATGCAGAACAAGATTCGCCTGACCAACACCATTGCGCGCTGAACACCCATGACGACCAGGCTCGAAACCCTGAAATCCAAGCTGCAGGCCGCTTTCGGCGAAAATGCGGCGATCACCGAAGCTTTCGGCGAAATCACCCTCGAAGTCGCCGCGGACCAGTGGCTCGCGACGGCCAACCGCCTGCGCACCGACGCCGACCTGCGCTTCGACTCCTGCATCGACCTGTGCGGCGTCGACTACCTCACCTACGGCAACGCCACGCGCGCCGAGCCCGAAGGGCAGGGCGCCGGCCGTTTTCCCGGCCGCTATGCCGTCGTGACGCACCTGTTGTCGTTCGAGCACAACTGGCGCCTGCGCCTGCGCACTTGGGCGCCCGATGACGAGTTCCCGCTGGTGGCTTCGCTCATGGAATGCTGGCCCAGCGTGAACTGGTTCGAGCGCGAGGCCTTCGACCTGTACGGCATCGTCTTCGAAGGCCACCCCGACCTGCGTCGCATCCTGACCGACTACGGTTTCATCGGCCATCCCTTCCGCAAGGATTTCCCGCTGTCCGGCACGGTGGAAATGCGCTACGACGGCGAGCAGCGGCGCGTCGTCTACCAGCCCGTCACCATCGACCCGCGCGAAATCACGCCGCGCGTCGTGCGCGAAGACACCTACGGCATGGGGCGCTGACTGGCGAACTACTATGGCAGAAATCAAGAACTACACGCTCAACTTCGGCCCGCAACACCCGTCCGCGCACGGTGTGCTGCGCCTGGTGCTCGAACTGGACGGCGAAGTCATCCAGCGCGCCGATCCGCACATCGGCCTGCTGCACCGCGCCACCGAAAAGCTGGCCGAGCACAAGACCTACCTGCAGGCGCTGCCCTACATGGACCGCCTGGACTACGTCTCGATGATGTGCAACGAGCACGCCTACGTCATGGCCATCGAAAGGCTGCTGGGCGTCGAGGTGCCGCTGCGCGCGCAGTACATCCGAGTGATGTTCGACGAAATTACTCGCATCCTGAACCACCTGATGTCGGTGGGATCGCATGCGCTCGACGTGGGCGCCATGGCGGTGTTCCTGTATGCCTTCCGCGAGCGCGAAGACCTGATGGACTGCTACGAAGCGGTTTCGGGCGCGCGCATGCACGCGGCCTATTACCGCCCGGGCGGCGTCTACCGCGACCTGCCCGACACCATGGCCCAGTTCCAGGCCGGCAAATACCATCGCAGCGAAAAGGACATCAAGGCGTTCAATCACGCCCGTTCCGGCTCGCTGCTCGATTTCATCGAAGACTTCACCAACCGCTTCCCGGCCTGCGTCGACGAATACGAGACGCTGCTCACCGACAACCGCATCTGGAAGCAGCGCCTGGTGGGCATCGGCGTGGTCGATCCCGATCGGGCCAAGGCGCTCGGTTTCACCGGTCCCATGCTGCGCGGTTCGGGCATCGCCTGGGATACCCGCAAGACCCAGCCCTACGAAGTCTACGACCTGCTGGACTTCGACATACCGGTCGGCGTGAACGGCGACTGCTACGACCGCTACCTGGTTCGCGTGGCTGAAATGCGCCAGAGCAACCGCATCATCCGCCAGTGCGTGGAGTGGCTGCGCAACAACCCCGGCCCGGTGATGAGCGACAACCACAAGGTTGCGCCGCCCAATCGCGTGGGCATGAAGACCAATATGGAAGAGCTGATCCACCACTTCAAGCTCTTTACCGAAGGCTTTCACGTGCCCCCGGGCGAAGTGTTCTCGACGGTCGAGCATCCCAAGGGCGAGTTCGGCGTGTACATGGTGTCCGACGGCGCCAACAAGCCGTACCGCCTGAAGATCCGCGCGCCTGGCTTTGCCCACTTGCAATCGCTCGATGAAATGACCCGCGGCCACATGATCGCCGACGCGGTCACCATCATCGGCACGCAGGACATCGTTTTCGGCGAGGTCGATCGCTGAGCCGCATTCGGGCTCACTTCGCTCGGTCATCGATCCCGCACCCATCCGGATTCCCCAACTATGCTGCTTTCCGCACAGGCCTATCAGAAAATCGATCGGGAACTCGCCAAGTTCCCGGCCGACCAGCGGCAGTCCGCCATCATGGCCGCGCTTGCCATCGCGCAAGACGAAAAGGGCTGGCTGTCTCCCGACATCCTCGAAGACGTGGCGAAGTACATCGGCGTGGAGCCGATCGCCGTGCAGGAAGTCGCCACCTTCTACAACATGTTCGACGTCGCGCCGGTGGGCAAGCACAAGATCTCGGTGTGCACCAACCTGCCCTGCGCGCTGCGCTCGGGCGAGCGCGCCGGCGACTACCTCAAGCGCAAGCTGGGCATCGACTACCGCGAAACCACGGCCGACGGCCAGTTCACGCTGGTCGAAGGCGAATGCATGGGCGCCTGCGGCGATGCGCCGGTGCTGCTGGTCAACAACAAGCATATGTGCGTGCAGATGACTGAAGAAAGGCTCGATGCGCTGGTCGACGCGCTCAAGAAAGGGGAGGCCGCATGAGCGCCCTGTACCAATCCCTGTCGCACGGACTGCACGCCACGCCGCACGGCACCGGCCTGGCCGACTCGATGGCGCTGCACGGCCGGCACATCAAACCGCAGATCATGGCTGACGTCGATGGCGAGAACTGGCGCCTGGCCGACTACGTCAAGCGCGGCGGCTACGAAGCCCTGCGCAAGATCCTGACCACGGGCATGAAGCCCGAGGACGTGATCGCCGAAGTCAAGACCTCGGCCCTGCGCGGCCGCGGCGGCGCCGGCTTCCCGACCGGCCTGAAGTGGAGCTTCATGCCGCGCACCTTTCCGGGCCAGAAGTACCTGGTCTGCAACTCCGACGAAGGCGAGCCCGGCACGTTCAAGGATCGCGACATCCTGCGCTTCAATCCGCATATCGTGATCGAAGGCATGGCCATCGCGGCCTACGCCATGGGCATCACCGTCGGCTACAACTACATCCACGGCGAAATCTTCGAGGTGTACGAACGCTTCGAAGAGGCGCTGGAAGAAGCGCGCGCCGCGGGCTTCCTGGGCGACAAGATCCTGGGCTCGGAATTCAATTTCCAGCTGCATGCCTTCCATGGCTACGGCGCCTACATCTGCGGCGAAGAAACCGCGCTGCTCGAATCGCTCGAAGGCAAGAAGGGCCAACCGCGCTTCAAGCCGCCGTTCCCGGCGAGCTTCGGCCTGTATGGCAAGCCCACCACGATCAACAACACCGAAACCTTCGCGGCGGTGCCCTGGATCATCCGCAACGGCGGCCAGGCCTACCTCGAGGCCGGCAAGCCGAACAACGGCGGCACCAAGCTGTTCTCGATCACGGGCGACGTCGAGCGTCCGGGAAACTACGAGATCCCGATGGGCACACCGTTCCCCGAGCTGCTGGAACTGGCCGGCGGCATGCGCGGCGGCAAGAAGCTCAAGGCCGTGATCCCCGGCGGTTCGTCCGCGCCGGTGCTGCCCGCGGGGATCATGATGGACTGCACCATGGACTATGACTCCATCGCCAAGGCCGGCTCCATGCTCGGCTCGGGCGCGGTCATCGTCATGGACGAGACCCGCTGCATGGTCAAGTCGCTGCTGCGCCTGTCCTATTTCTACTTCGAAGAAAGCTGCGGCCAGTGCACGCCGTGCCGCGAAGGCACCGGCTGGCTCTACCGCATGGTCCACCGCATCGAGCACGGCCAGGGCCGCCAGGAAGACCTGGAACTGCTCGACAGCGTGGCCGGCAGCATCATGGGCCGCACCATCTGCGCCCTGGGTGACGCCGCCGCCATGCCGGTGCGTGGCTTCCTCAAGCATTTCCGCGACGAATTCGCGCACCACATCGAGCACAAGTCGTGTGTGGTTCCGCCCTATCTGTAAGCCTCAGGAACAGCAATGGTTGAAATAACCGTCGACGGCAACAAGGTCGAAGTCCCCGAGGGCAGCATGGTCATGCATGCCGCCCAGAAGATCGGGCTCTACGTGCCGCATTTCTGCTATCACAAGAAACTGTCCATCGCGGCCAACTGCCGCATGTGCCTGGTCGAGGTCGAGAAGGCGCCCAAGGCCCTGCCGGCCTGCGCCACGCCCGTGACCAACGGCATGGTGGTGCATACCCAGTCCGAAAAGGCCCGTGCCGCGCAAGAGTCGGTCATGGAGTTCCTGCTGATCAACCATCCGCTGGACTGCCCCATCTGCGACCAGGGCGGCGAATGCCAGCTGCAGGACCTGGCGGTGGGCTACGGCAAGTCGGCTTCGCGCTACAAGGAAGAAAAGCGCGTGGTCTTTCACAAGGACCTGGGCCCGCTGGTGTCGGCCGAGGAAATGGCCCGCTGCATCCATTGCACCCGCTGCGTGCGCTTCGGCCAGGAAATCGCCGGCGTGATGGAGCTGGGCATGCTGGGCCGCGGCGAGCATTCCGAGATCACCACCTTCGTGGGCCGCAGCGTCGAGTCCGAGCTGTCGGGCAACATGATCGACATCTGCCCGGTGGGCGCGCTGACGTCCAAGCCGTTCCGTTACAGCGCCCGAACCTGGGAACTGGCGCGCCGCCGCTCGGTCAGCCCGCACGACAGCGTGGGCGCCAATTTGGTGGTGCAGGTCAAGGGCGATGAAGTCCTGCGCGTGGTGCCCTTCGAGAACGAAGCGGTCAACGAATGCTGGATCAGCGACCGCGACCGTTTCTCGTACGAAGGCCTGAACAGCGAAGACCGCCTGGCTCTGCCCATGATCAAGAACGCGGACGGCAGCTGGCGCGAAGCCTCCTGGTCCGACGCGCTGCAGGCTGCGGCCCAAGGCCTGAACCGCGCGCGCGAAAGCGCCGGCGCCGGCCAGATCGGCGCGCTGGCCGCCGAATACGCCACGACCGAAGAGTTTGCCCTGCTGGGCCGCCTCATGCGCGCCCTGGGTTCGCAGAACATCGATTTCCGCCTGCGCCAGACCGATGCGGGTTTCGACGCCGCCTTGTCCGGCGCGCCCTGGCTGGGCATGCCCATCGCCGAGGTGGGCAACCTGGATCGCGTGCTGATCGTCGGCTCGTTCCTGCGCAAGGATCATCCGCTGATCGCCCAGCGACTGCGCCAGGCCGCCAAGCGCGGCACGCAGGTGCTGATGATCGACGGTTCGGCCGACAATCCGCTTATGCCTGTGGCCGCGCGCATCACCACCGCGCCTTCGGGCATGGTGAATGCCCTGGCCGAAGTGGCTGTGGCGCTCGCCCAGGCCAAATCGGCGCCCGTGCCGGAGCAATTCGCGCAGTTGACGCCGGGCGAAGAGGCCAGGCGCATCGCCGCCAGCCTGGCGTCGGGCTCGAACGTCGCCGTGCTGCTGGGCAACCTGGCCGTCAATTCTCCGGCGGCCGCGACCCTGGCCGCCAATGCCGGCGTGCTGGCAGGCCTGGCCGGTGGCAAGCTCGGCTTCCTGACCGCCGGC
>DAIDKG010000348.1 GCA_027450125.1 Bordetella sp.
ATGTGCAGCGCCTGGCCGGTGACCGAGGTGTCGACGCGGGAGAAGCTCTCGTTGGCGACGATCTTGATGCCGGCCTTGGCGGCCAGTTCGCTCGTGACCTTGTACCAGTTTTCACCGAAAGGATCGGACAGGCCGATGAAGCCCAGCGTCTTGATGCCGCTCTTGGACATCTGGTCGACCAGCGCCTGGGCGATGAGGCCGTCGTTCTGCGTGGTCTTGAAGACCCATTTCTTCTGCGGCGTCATGGGCAGCACCGCGGCGGCGGTGCCCACCGGGGCCAGCAGGGGCACGCCGGCCTCGGCCACGAACGGAATCACGGCCATGGCGTTGGGCGAACCCGACGGTCCGATGATGGCATCGACGTGATCTTCGGAGATCAGCTTCTTGACGTCGGTGACCGAGGCGGTGGTGTCGCTGCCGTCATCCAGCGAGATGTACTTCACGGTCAGGTCGCCTATCTTGGTCGGCAGCAGCGGCACGGTGTTCTTTTGCGGAATGCCGACCAGCGCCGTGGGGCCGGTTGCCGAGGTGACCACCCCGATCTTGACCTGGGCCATGGCCGGCAGGCTGAACAGTGCTGCGACGGCCGTGGCGGCCAGGGTCAGTTTCATGGACTTCATGACAAATCCTCCGGTCTTATCGGTAAGGGATGCTGCGGAAAAGGGATGCTGCGACGAAAAATGCGGATTCACGTCCTGCCCGGTACCATGGCCAGCACGCGCAGCGGGCTGCCCGAGCCGTGCCGGATCTTGAGCGGCGCCGAGAAGATTACCGCACCGGTGGGCGGCAGCTGGTCCAGGTTGGTCATGCACTGCAGGCCGTAGCGGCTGTTGCCGTGCATGAAGTAGTGGCAGGGGAAGGGCGGATCGAAGTGCATGGCCTGGCCGGCATCGGTGCCGACCGATTCGGTGCCGAAGCCATGCACGTCGCGTTCCTTGATCAGCCAGGGTACGACCTGGGCGTCCGGGCCGGGCGTGTGCTGGCCGTCGGATTTCATGTTGAGGTAGTCCACCGCCTTGTCGCGCTTGGACCAGTCGGTGCGCATGAACACCCACGCGCCTGCCGGGATGCGGCCGTGCTGTGCTTCCCATTTCTTGACGTAGTCGATGGTGAGCAGGAAGTCGGGGTCCTGCGCGCTGGGCCCGGAGCAGTCGATCACGCAGGCGCCGGCGATGAATGCCGAAAGCGGCACGGTGTCGACCGTGTTGTCGGGCAGGTCCTTGCCCGAGACCCAGTGCACCGGCGCGTCGAAGTGCGTGCCGGTGTGTTCCGAGCAGGAGAAGTTGTTCCAGTACCAGGCCGGACCGCGCTCGTCGTAGCGCGAGATTTCTTCGATGCGGAAGGGCCAAGCCTGGCCGAATTCCGGCGGCAGCACGATGGTGGGAAACTCCGGCGTCAGCGTTTCGGTGAGATCGACGATGCGGATCCCGCCGCTGGCCAGCGCGCCCATGAACTGGGCGAGGATGTGTGCGCTCATGCTTGGTTCCTTGTGAGGGTGGCGGGCTCAGGCGCCCAGTTCGCGTTCGAGTCCCTTGGGGTTCTCGGCCAGGCGTTCGCGGAACTCCTTGGCCACGTCGCCTACGTAGACTTCCTCCAGGCCGTCCTTGAGCGCGCCGACGATGGCCTGGGCCACGGCCTTGGGCGCCACGCGCGGCGGCGGGGTCAGTTGCTCCCACTCGTGGTCGAGCGGCCCGGGGAAGACGTTGAGCACGCGCACGCCCGAGGGCCGCATCTCGGCGCGCAGGCCCTGCGCCAGCGACAGCGCGGCTGCCTTGGTCGCCGACCATACGGCGCGCGCGGGCAGGTTCATCTGCGCGTAGATCGACAGCACGTTGACCCAGGCCACGGCGTTGCGCGTGCCGTCGGCAGCGCTGGCGCACATGGCCGGGCCGAACGCATGGGCCAGGCGCATCATGCCCAGCACATTGATGTCGAGCAGGTTGCGGGCGGTGTTGACGTCCTTGGCATGAAGCAGGCCGCCTTCGCGTTCCATGTCGGCGGTGTTGACCAGGATCTCGACCTTGCCGCCGTATTCTCCGGCGGCGCGCTCGAGCGAATCGGTGTCGGTGACGTCCAGCGGCACGACCTTGATGCGCGGATCGGCGGCCAGCTTTTCGAAAGCCGGGTCTTTGCGCCAGAGCTGAGGGTCGCCCAAAATGACTTCTGCGGCGCCTGCATCGAGCAGGGCTTGCGTCACCGCCATGCCCACGGCGGACTTGCCGTCGGTGACGAGCGCGCGGCGGAATTTCGGGTCGCAGGCGGTTTCGCGCAGGATCTTGTCGTCTTCCATATGCGGTGTGTCCAGTGTGGGCAGGGCCAGCATGACAGCCTGGCCCGAGCGATCGAGTTTCAAGGCCAGCCGGGCGTCGTCGCCGTCGGCCAGGTCGCCGTGCACGTGGGCCACCACGGACGGTCCGGCCTGCATGCGCACGGTGCCGATGCGCCAGGGCAGGCGTTCACGAAAGTACAGATCGTTGCTGTGGTGCAGGGTCGTGCTCACCAGCAGCTTGCCCAGGGGGGATACCGGCTTCCAGGGCAGGTGCTCGGACAGGCAGTGCACGCAGACCTCGCGCGGCGGGTACTGCACGGTGCCGCATTCGGCGCATTGCTGCAATTCGAACCGGCCTTCGGCCGCGGCGGCGGTCAGGCCCAGCGCGCTGCGGCTGCGTATGCCCGGCGGGCGCGTGGGCTGGCGGCTGCGGGCGACCGGGTCCTTTTTAGGGGGATTGCGCAGGGCTTGCGTCATCGTGATGCCCCCTTGGCGCTGTGCGCCGTCCCCCCGAGGGGGATCGCTGGCTTGGGGTGCCCCGGCGCTCGCGACGCGCTTCCCAGAATCGCTGCCGCCGTACACAGGCCGCGGTCGTAGTTGATCATGCCGAATCCGCTCACCAGTCCGATGCGGGCGCCGGCGACTTGCGTGCCGCCTGCGGTGTTGCTGAGCTGGCGCAGCGCCTCGACCATGCCCAGGTAGCCGCCGGCTGCGCCGGCCTGGCCCACCGACAGTTGCCCACCGCTGGTGTTCAAGGGCATCGTGCCGTCCACGGTGAAGGTGTTGCGGCGCACGTAGTCGGTGGCCTCGCCCTTGGCGCACAGGCCCAGGTCTTCGATCTGCATGAAGTTGATGACGGGGTAGTCGTCGTAGGCCTGCATGAAGTCGATGTCGGCGGGCGCGGCGCCGGCCTGGGCATACAGATCGTCGATGTCCATGGTCCAGCCGCCGCGTGTCTGGATGGGGTCATCTTGCCAGGCGTTATGACGCTCGATGGTGCCCAGGATGCGGGCATAGGGCAGGCCCAGGTCCTTGGCGCGCGTTTCTTCCATGACCAGGAACCCTTCGGCGCCGGCGCAGGGCATCACGCAGTCGAACAGGTGGATGGGGTCGGTGATGACGCGCGCTTCCAGGTATTGCTGCAGCGTGAGCG
>DAIDKG010000349.1 GCA_027450125.1 Bordetella sp.
AATGGCACGAAAAACAAGTACCTGACGACTATTCGCCGGTTGCTCAATCTCTGCTATCGCTGGGGCTGGATCAATCGGGCTCCTTACCTGCCCAGGTATTCCGAGCCGAAAGTGCGGGTTCGCTGGGAACCCCCGGAGACAATCCGCACCCTGATTCAGGCGCTACGCCTGCCCTGGATGCAGGATGTGGCTTGGGTAGCCGTGATGACGGGCATGCGCGAGGACGAACTCTTCACCCTGCCCCCGAGCCAGGTCCATGTGGCGAACCGCTCGACCTGGGTCGAGGCCCCTGACGCCAAATCAGGAGAATCCCGGTCAATTCCGCTCAACGACATCGCCCTGGAGGTCCTCGAACGGCGGGCAGCCCAGGCGATCAGGCTCGGGTTGCCGCTGGTTTTCACCCGGGGCGACAGCGGCGTGAAAATACAACAAATCGACCGCAGAGACTGGGCGCAGGCCTGCCAGGTTGCTGGGATCAAAAACTTCCGATTCCATGACCTTCGGCATACCTGGGCTTCCTGGCACGTCCAAGGACGGATGACGGGTAAGAGCACCCCGCTACTTGTACTGAAGGAGCTGGGCGGCTGGAAGACCCTCTCGATGGTCTTGAAGTACGCCCACCTAGCTCCGTCGCATCACGCGGAGCATGCCGGCAACGTCAACTTTACGGCAAGTTCTGAGCCGAAAAAACAAACGCCGCTGGCTAGAGCGGCGTAAGTAGTTGATTTGCAAGGGCTAGGGTGGTGGGTGCTACAGGGGTCGAACCTGTGACCTACGCCTTGTAAGGGCGCCGCTCTACCAACTGAGCTAAGCACCCGGATCATGCGGGGCCACGCCTGGGCATCATGCAAGCCAGCAGTATAGCCATTGCCCTGCTCACCAAGCAAATCGAGGACCCAAAGGCCCCCGATCCTGAATGCAGTGCGGAGCAAGGACCCGGCTTCAGTTCACGGCATCCTTGAGCGCCTTGCCCGGACGGAACTTCGGCACCTTGGCTTTCTTGATCTTGATGGTTTCGCCGGTGCGCGGATTGCGGCCCGTGCGCGCGGCGCGAGCCGAAACGGCGAACGTGCCAAAGCCGACCAGCGTTACCGTGCCGCCCTTTTTCAGGGTGGTCTTGACGGCACCGATCAGAGCATCGAGCGAGCGGGCTGCCGCGGCCTTGGAGATGTCAGCCTTGCTGGCGATGTGATCGATGAGTTCAGTTTTGTTCATTAAGTTATACCCCTCATGAGTAGATATTTATGGCCGACGCAGCGTGAGCATCCGGCGCGCGCCATGGCCAAGCAAACACGTGAAGCAACCAGAAAGCGGAATCTTGCGCAGCGTGGCGCTCGTTCTAATTGCTACGTCGCAGTGGCTTTGACGGGGAAAACGCATCCGAGCCACTGCGACGCAGTGAGTGTATTAAGCCTTGGGCCAATGACCATTGTCAAGCAAAAAGCCCGCACATGCCGTCAAGAGCCGCGCCGTTACTGGTTTTGCCGTGCATGACGCGATGCGACAAGGGGAAACACGCATGTCGCCGCGAGCTTCGCGGCGGACTTTGCATTGTTTATATGCACCAACGCGCGGGCAAGACCCCGACCGCAGTTCGCTTGTGATAAGCGCCCCTTCGCGCCCTATCGAGGCATGCTCGCTTGCAAGGCCTGATCGAAATCGTGGATCAGATCGGCCTCGTCCTCGATGCCCACTGAAAGGCGAATGAAACTATCGACGATGCCCATCTGCTTGCGGCGCTCCGGTCCCATCTCGTAATAGATGGTGTGCGCCGCCGGCAAGGCCAGGCTGCGCGCGTCGCCCAAATGCGTGGCCAGCAGCACGATCTGCAGGCGGTTCATGAAGTCGAAGCAATCGATGCCTTCGGCCAGCTCGATGCCCATGAGACCGCCGTAGCGGCCGCCGAAAAGTTCGGTGGCCCGCGCGTGTTGCGCGTGACCGGCCAGACCTGGGTAGTGCACCTTCGCCACGCCTCGGTGCGCCTGCAGGAAGCGCGCCAGCGCCAGGGCATTGGCGCAATGCTTTTCCATGCGCAGCGCCAGGGTCTCGGCGCCAATGGCGATACGATGCGCGGGCTCGGCCGCCAGCGTGCCGCCCATGTCCCGCAGGCCTTTTTTCTTGATCTGCAAAAGCCCCCAGCCGGTAGGCTGCCCCTTGCGGTAGGGTTCGGCGATGTTGGGATAGTCCGACCAGTCGTACAGACCGGTATCGGTGATCGAGCCGCCCAGGGCATGGCCATGGCCGGCAATGTACTTGGACAAGGAATTCATCACCAGGCTGGCACCCACCTCGCGCGGCCGGAACAGGCTCGGCGAGGTCAGCGTATTGTCGACCATGTAGACCACGCCATGCTCGCGGCAGAGTTCGCCCATACCCTTGAGGTCGGCGATCTGCGTGCCGGGATTGGCGATGGTCTCGGTGAAAACCATGCGGGTATTGGGGCGCAGCGCAGCACGCACCTGGCCGACGTCGGTGGCGTCCACGAAACTGATTTCAATGCCCAGGTCGGCCAGGGTGCCAAGCAGGCTGGTGGTGTTGCCAAAAACGTACTTGCTGGAGACGAGATGGTCGCCGCGCTTGAGCAAGGTGGTCAGGACGGCGGTGAGCGCGGCCATGCCGGAGGCGAAGCTGACAGAGCCCACGCCGCCTTCCATGAGGGTGATCCTGGCCTCGAGCGCGCCGGTCGTCGGAGTGCCCTGGCGCGAGTAGGTATAGCCCGCCTTGCCCTGGAACACGGCGGCCAGCTCGCGGGCATCTTCGTAGATGTACTGCGACGAGGGATGCATGGGCTTGTGCACGGCGCCGTGTTCTACGGACTGATTGCGGTCGGAGTGCAGGATCTGGGTGGTCAGGCCGTTCTTGTGCATGGTGATTCTCTGTTTTCTGAATCTGTTAACTATTCTGCTTAATTTGTTAAATAGCCTGTTTTTTCTTTAGGACGTATTTGAGTTCTTAAGGCACCGAGGCTGCTCTGCACAATTCCGATGCTCGCCGCTTGCGCAGCTGCGGATGGCCGCCCCGCGCTTCGGATTGCTCCGGAGTCCTCGGCTCGCTGTGTCTCAAGTTTGGCCTACCTCGTTCTTTTTCAGGCTCGTTGTCTTACGGTTTCGTACAGACATACTGCGCTGGCCACGCTGACGTTCAGGCTTTCCACCGAACCCAGCATGGGGATGCGCACCAGTTGGTCGCAGGTTTC
>DAIDKG010000350.1 GCA_027450125.1 Bordetella sp.
GTCGGTGGCCAGGTTGATGAGAATGAACAGGGCGCCGATGGTCAGGGTACTGCCCAGCACGGCGTTCATGTCGGCGTTCATGAGCGCGCCGGTGAGATACGAACCGATGCCCGGCCAGGAGAAGACGATCTCGGTGAGCACGGAGCCTTCGAGCAGGTTGCTGTAGGCCAGCGCGATGATGGTCAGCAGCGGCACGGCGATATTGCCCAAGGCATGGCGCCACACGACACGCCGCTCAGGCACGCCCTTGACCCGCGCGGTGACGATGTATTCCTGGCCGAGCTGCTCGATCATGAAGGCGCGCGTCATGCGGCTCAGGTACGCCACCGAGTAATAGCCCAGGATGCCGGCCGGAAGCACGATGTGCGCCAGCGCGTTGCGAAAAACGTCCCAGTCGCCCGCCAGCAACGCGTCGATCAGCAGGCTGCCGGTGCGCGTGTCGACCATGCCGTCGTAGACCGGATCGATGCGGCCCGGACCGGCCACCCAGTGCAGCTTGGCGTAAAACAGCAGCAGGCCCATCAGGCCCAGCCAGAAGATCGGCATCGAGCTGCCTATCAAGCCGACGAAGCGGGCGATGTGGTCGATGGGGCGGTTGTGATGGGTGGCGGCCACCACGCCCAGCGGCACGCCCACGAGGATGCCGATGAGCGTGGCCAGCGTGGCCAGTTCGAGCGTGGCGGGGAACACCCGCAGGATGTCGTCGCGTACCGGATTGGAAGTAAGCAGCGACATGCCCAGATTGCCGTGCAGCACATCGCGAACGTACAGCGCGAACTGCACGGGCAACGGCCGGTCCAGCCCCATCTGGGCGCGCGCCGCGGCATAGGCGCTGGCCGAGGCGTGGTCGCCCACCACGGCCAGCACCGGGTCGATGGGCACCTTGCGGCCGATGAAGAACGTCACGGCCAGCAGGCCGGCGAAGGTGGCCGCCAGCGTCAGCGCCCAGCCGCAGGTGCGCGCCGCCCAGCGCATTGCCGCCTTGCCCGGCATCATTGCTTGGTTAGATGGCGGTACGAAACCAGATCATTGATCGGTCCGACCTCGATGCCGCTCACGCCCGGACGCATGGTCACTTGCGAGACGCGCTGGAACATGATGACGAAAGGCGAGTTCGCCAGCATCTGCTTTTGCATGATCTCGTAGAGCTGGGCGCGCCGCTGCGCCGACGGTTCGGCCAGGGCCGCGTCGGTTTCCTTGGTCAGCTGCGGTATGTTCCAGCCGTTGCGCCAGGCCAGCATCTTGTAGGGAGAATTGTCGGAATTATCCGGATTCCAGGCAAAACCCTGCGCATTGCTGTGCGGGTCTATGTAGTCGGCCGACCATTCGCCGATATAGATGTCGTGCTTGCGCGCGCGGTACTTGGCCAGGGTCTGCTTGTTGTCGCCCGGGATGAGTTCGACCCGGATGCCGGCCAGCGCCAGGTTGGCCTGTATCGCCTGGGCGATGTCGCCGTAGGGGTAGCCGTTGCGCACGTCCATGGTCACCTTGAATCCGTTGGGCAGCCCGGCCTTGGCCAGCAGGGCCTTGGCGCGCGCCACGTCCTGATGATAGGGGTTGTCGTCGATCGCGCCCAGGAACCCCTCGGGAAGAAAGGTCTGGTGGACCTTGTAGGTGTGCCTGGCGATGTGGTCCTGGATGCCCTGGTAGTCGATGAGCCATTTGATGGCCTGCTGCACATCGTGCTTGGCCAGGTAGGGATTCTTCACGTTCAGGCCCAGGTACAGCAGCGTGGCCTGCGGCACGGCCAGCGACTTGGCCTTGCCGCTCTTGGCCAGCGCGTCGATGTCGTTGTCGCCCAGGTTGCGGGCGATGTCGGCATCGCCGTTCTCGAGCATCAGGCGCTGCCCGGACGTCTCGGGCACATGCTTGAGCACGATGCGCTTGAGCAGGGCCGGGTCGGCATGGGCATCGTAGCGCTGCAGGATCAGGCTGTCGTTGGCGGTCCATTTCACCAGTTTGAAGATGCCCGACCCGGCTTCGTGCGTGCGCAGCCAGGCGTTGCCGAAATCGCCGTTCTGTTCATGCTGCTCCAGCAACTTGCGGTCCACTACCGAGGCGGGCCAGGCGCCCAGCACATTGAGCACGAACGTCGGCGAATAGACGTGGTCGGTGGTGATGCTGACCGTCCGGTCGTCGATCTTGCGCACGTTCTGGCGCACGTTCGCGGCGGTAAGGCCTATGCCTTGCAGCACCGCGGCCGCGCCCTTGTCGAGCAGCACGCAGCGCTGGATCGACCAAGCCACGTCGTCGGCGGACAGGGGGTTGCCCGAGTGGAACTTCAGCCCCGGGCGCAGCTTGAAAGTGTAGGTCAGGCCGTCGCCGCTCACGGTCCACGATTTCGCCACATCGCCCTTGAAATGCGAGGGGTCGGCCAG
>DAIDKG010000351.1 GCA_027450125.1 Bordetella sp.
GCGCGCCAGGCCTTGCGCGCCGGCATGCTGCCCACCCTGAACCAGATGACGGTAGTCGGCATCGTCAGCCTGCCCGGCATGATGACGGGCCAGGTGCTGGCCGGCCAATCGCCGCTGCAGGCCGTGCGCTACCAGATCGTCATCATGTTCCTGATCGCCGCCGGTTCGTCGCTGGGCACGCTGGGCGCGGTGCTGCTGACCTACCGGCGCCTGTTTTCCGCCGACCATTGCTATCTGGCGGCGCGCCTGCTGCCGCGCGCAGAGCCGGCCGCGCGTCGATGACACTACACTGGAGCCGATCGGCATAGCGCCGCAAGACGAAGGAACGGAATATGGCGCACGCCATGAACGCAGCGCAGGGCCTGACCGATGCTGCCGCCGCCAGGCTGGCGGCACTGGATGCGCACGCCGTGCGCGAAGCGCGGCTCGATCTGGCCGCCAGCCTGCGCATGGCCGCGCGCCTGGGCATGGGCGAAGGCATCTGCAATCATTTTTCGGCCATGCTGCCGGGCAGCGACGAATTCTTCCTGGTCAACCCCTACGGCCTGGCCTTCGACGAGATCACGGCCGGCAGCCTGCTGGTATGCGATCTGCATGGCAATGTGGCGCAGGGCCGGGGCAGGCCGGAAGCCACGGCCTTCCACATCCACGCGCGCGTGCACCTGCGCCACCGGCGCGCCCGCGCGGTGTTCCATACCCACATGCCCAACGCGACAGCGCTGTGCCTGCTCGAGGGCGATCCGCTGCTGTGGGCCGGCCAGACGGCGCTGAAATTCTGGGGCCGTGTCGCGGTGGACGAGAACTACAACGGCCTGGCACTGGACGAATCCGAAGGCGACCGCATCGCGGCCGCCCTGCACGAGCAGGCCGACGTCCTGTTCATGAAGAACCATGGCGTGATGGTCGTGGGCGACTCGATCGCCCGGGCCTGGGACGATCTGTACTACCTGGAGCGCGCCGCTCACGTGCAGCGCCTGGCCGCGTCCATGAGCCGCAGGCTCAAGCCCGTCGCGCCCGACGTCGCGGCCAGGACCGCCGCGCAGATGATGGCCGAGGACCCGGCCAGCGCCCGCGCCCACCTGGACAGCGTGCGCCGGCGCCTGATGCGCAGCGAACCGGAGTTCGGCCAGTAGCAGCCGGCGCCGCCCGGCTACCGGGCGGGCGCGGCCTTGACCGAGATGCGCTCCAGGGCGAGCAGCAGCAGCAGCGTCGTGGCGATCAGCACTATGGTCAGCGCCGCCCCGGAGAAGACCGCGCCGCGATCGGTCAGGCTGAAGATCGTGACCGGCGAGGTCACCCAGCCGGGCGGATAGACCATGACGGTCGCCCCGAGCTCTCCCATCGACATCGCAAAACTCAGCCCGAACGCGGCGAGCAGATAAGGCGCGATCATCGGCAGCGTCACATGGCGCAGGCGAAAGGCCGGGCGAGCGCCCAGGCTGGAGGCGATCTGCTCGAAGTCGGGCGGCAGGCGCGACAGGCCAGCCGATACATTGCCGAACGTGAAGGCAGATATCAGCACGAAGTGCGCGATCATCACGATCGCGACCGTACCGTTCAGCAGCACGGGGCGCTGGCTGAAAGCCACCAGCAAACCCAATCCGACCGAGACCGACGGCACCGCGCTGGGAACGAAGAACAGCCAGCCCAGCCGCTTCTGCCAGCGCTCGCCCTGCAGGCGCAGTGCCAGCGCGGCCCACGTGCCCATGACCAGCGCCGCAGAACTGGCGACAAGTCCGGTAGCCAGACTGGTTCTGATGGCATTGCCGTTATCGCCGGTGAAAACATCGCGGTAATGGGCCAGGGTCGGGCTCGAAGGCAGTGCGCCGTTCCATTGGCCGGCGAAGCTTGCCATCAGAATGACGGCAAGCGGGGCGAAAAACAGAATGCCCAGCAATAACGCGGCGAGCGACCAGACGGCGATGCGCCCCGAACGCGACCAGACCAGCATGGTTCAGGCTCCCAGGCGGCGCGCGGCGGCGCGGTACAGACCGAACAATCCGAGCGAAAGCACAATGTTGACCACGGCGATGACGCAGGCGGACGAGTAGTCCGATTCCTGGATCGCCTTGCTGTAGATCAGCAGCGGCAGCGTCGTCACGCCCTTGGCGCCGATGAACAGCACGACGCCGAATTCATTGATCGTGAGCAGCAGGCACAGGCTGCCCCCGGCGATCAGCGCCGGAAACGCCGCGGGCAGGATGACCTGGCGGATGATCCGCCACGGCCGCGCGCCCAGGATGCCGGCCACCTCGATCTGGGCCGGGTCCAGCAGCGAGAGACTGGCGAGCAGCGGCCGCAGCACAAAAGGCAGGTAGACGGTGATCTCGGCAAGCACCACGCCCCAGGCCGAATAGAGAAACTGCACGGGAGGCTGGGCAAAGCCGAAATGCTGCTGCAGCAGGCTGTTGAGGATGCCCGCCGATCCATAGATGAAGGTGAAGGCCAGTGTGACCAGGAAAGTGGGCAAGGCGATGAAGGTGTCGATCAGGCGCGCCACCAGGACGCATCCGGGAAAAGGCACGAAAGTCAGGATCAGCGCGAGGGCCAGGCCGAGCACGAGGCATCCTGCGGTGGCCGATGTCGCGATCTCGATGGTGTTCAGTAGCGCGTGCCCGAAGTACCGGGAATGCAGCACGTCGATGAAAGGCCGGATCGCCGCCGCTCCCGCATCGTCGGTGAAGGCCTGCCGCGCGATCAGCGCCAAGGGATAGAAGAACAGGCAGGCGATGACCAGGACGGGAACCGCGAGCCATCCCGCGTTGCGCGCGCGAGGGCTTGCGCGCAGGCGCATGGCCAGGATGTCAGGCATGCGCCTCGTCCGGAATCAGGCTCGCGTCGTCGGCGGAAAAATGGATGTCCATGCGGCTGCCTGTCTCGGGCAGCGCGATCGGCCGCGTCAGCACCACACGCACCGCAATGTCCTCGACATCCAGCGCGATGTGCGTCAGTTCCCCCTGCCAGTGCACCGAGCGCAGCGTGCCGGTCAGGGTGTTGTGGTCGGAATCGCCGCGCTGCAGTGTCATGTTCTGCGGGCGCACGCAGAGCAGGCGCCGCACGCCGGGAGCGACCTCGCCGCTGCTGGCCTGGACCGAGAACGAACCGACGCGCACCCGGGCGACCCCGGTCGGGCTGGCTGGCGCCTCGACCACGGCCGGCAGCAGATTCGCCCGGCCCAGGAATTCGGCGGCGAAGCGGTTAGGCGGGCGATGGTAGAGCTGCATGGTCCGGCCATGCGCGCTCACCTGGCCGTCGCGCATGATCGCGATCCGGTCGGCCAGCGTCAGCGCCTCGCTCTGGTCGTGCGTCACGTACAGCACGGTCAGGTGCGGCAGCTCCCGGTGCAGGCGCGCCAGCTCCTCCACCATGCTGCGCCGGATCTGGGCATCCAGCGCCGAGAGCGGCTCGTCCAGCAGCAACACGCGGGGGCGCACGGCCAGCGCACGCGCGATGGCCACGCGCTGCTGCTGCCCGCCGGAAAGTTCGCGCGGATAGCGGCCGGCATATTGCGTCATACCGACGATGCGCAGCGCCTCGTTCACGCGTTCGGCGATCAGCGATTTATCGACACGCTGCGCTTTCAGGCCGAAGGCCACGTTCTGCTCCACGCGCATGTGCGGGAACAGGGCGTAATTCTGCACGGCCATGCCCAGGCCGCGCTCGTAGGGCGGCAGGTCGGTGACGTCGACCTCGCCGATGCGGATGCGTCCGCTGGCTGGCCGCACGAATCCGGCGACGGCCCGCAGCGCGGTCGTCTTGCCCGATCCGGACGGCCCGATCAGCGCGAGAAACTCGCCGGCCTCGATCTTCAGGTCCAGCGGCTTGAGCACCACGTTGCCGCGATAGGCCACGCTCACCTGCTCGAACGATACGGACGAACCGCCGATCATGTCGCGCGAAGCCTTCGCACCCGTGCGCGAGCCGGCCGACGCAGCCGCGTCCAGGCCGACCGACAGCGTCCAGGGCGCCGGCGCGCTTTCCCGGGAGGGCGCGAAGCGGGCAAGCGTGGGAGTCGTCACATCAGCTCCCGGTGACCTGGCGCCAGCGCGCGACGTCGGCCGAGAGATCCTTGAGCACGCTGCTCCAGTCCGGCGTCCAGATCTTCACGCCCTGCATCGCGGTGTGAAAGCTCTTGTAATTGGCATCGGTCGGGGTCACGTCCTTGCGCACCGGCAAACCGTAGGCAACCGACGAGACCGTGGACTGCGCCTTCTTGGACAGCAGGAATTCGATCAGCTTCTTGCCGTTGTTCGAATCGGGCGCGCCGTTCACCAGGCCGACGTAGTACGGCAGGGACATGGCCGTGCGCACACCGTCCGGACCGGCGGGCCAGAACACGCGGATGTTCGGATTGTCTTTCATCTGCACCATGTTCATCTGCAGATCGCCGTTGGCCACGTACAGTTCCGACTTGTTGACCAGGGCGGTGAGCTTGCCGGTGGAGGCGGACGGGCCGACGTTGTTGTCCTGCAGCTTCTTGAGGAAGTCGAAGCCCGCGTCCTTGCTGCCGTACGCGTGGTTGACCAGCAGCATCACGGCGGTGCCGTCGCCGGCCTGGCCGGGCGTCGAGTACTGGATCTTGCCCTTGAACTTGGGATCGAGCAGATCGGCAAAGGTCTTGGGCGCCTGCTTGAGCTCGGAAGCGTTATAGATGAAATTGGTGTAGTTGTTGACCAGCGGCTGGTAGCTGTCGGAGCCGCCTTCGATATGCGCCGCGGCCGCGGGACGGAATTTCTGCAGTAGGCCTTGCGCCTGCGCACGCTGAATGAAGGGCGGCAAGGTCACCAGGACATCGGCCTGAGGATTGGACTTTTCCTTGATCAGGCGTTCGACCACGACGCCCGAGCCGCCCTCGACGTACTGGACCTTGATGCCGGTCTCTTTGGTGAATTCAGCGAATTCGGTTTCGTACCAGCTGCCCTTGCCATCGTGCAGGCCGTCGGCCGAATAGACCGTGACGACGCCCGCGCCGGCCCAGGCCGGCACGGCCGCCATCGACGCGAGCGCGCAGAACACGCCCGCCACCAATACTTTGACCTTGCCGTGCATGCGATCGTTCTTCATGTGATACCTCGGTTGGTTGTTCAAGGACGCAGACCCTGCGCCAATTTGCGTTCAATATCGTCGATGACGGGCATCAGGTCCGCCACCGTGTCGATCACGTAGTGCGCGCCGTGGTCCTGCAGCGCCCGGGTCGCCCGGTCGCGTACCGCCTGCAGCGCGGCCGGATCGGCCTGCCTGACCTGCTCTTCGGTCAGTCCGGCCTCGTTGCCGCTCAACGCCACGCCCACGGTCCAGCATCCGGCGCGGGCGCCCTCTTCGATGCCCACGCCGGTGTCGTCGACCTTGACCACCGCATGGGCGGGCCACACGCCCAGGTCGAGAAAGCACTTGTACATATTCATCGGCGTCGGCCGGCCTTCGGGCAGGTCGCCGGCGCACACGAGGTTGTCGACCTCGTAACCCTGCTCCTTGGCAAGCGGCAGCACGCGCGCCATGATCGAGCGCGTGTAACCGGTGGTCGAACCGATCTTCAGCCCGCGGGCGCGCAGCGCCTGCGCGGTCTCGCGCGCGCCGGGGATCAGGCCCGCGTAGCGATGCACGACCTCTTCGTTCATGGGCACGAACACGCGATAGATGTCGTCCACGTCCGCCGGCTGGGGTTGCCTGCCGTGCCGCGAGGCCCAGGCGTCGCGGATGCGCGGGATCTTCAGCATGGCATCGATGTGGTCCCACTTGGGTCGGCCCATCGGTTCACGGGCCTCGGCGATCGTCGCATCGACGCCGAATTGCCGGAACGCCTCGACAAAGACGCCCATGGGCGCGAAGGATCCGAAATCC
>DAIDKG010000352.1 GCA_027450125.1 Bordetella sp.
ACGCCGGGCAGCTTTTCCAGCACGTCCTTGACGTGGGTGGCGCAGGTGTTGCAGGTCATGCCGCTGATGCTCAGGGTTTCCATCTGCTTGTCCTTGGGTGGAGAGATTCGGTTCGGGATTCGGATCGGAGATCAACGCCCGGGCTGACCAGGCAGGGCGCTGCCCTCAACGCTGCAGCGGCGATGCGCGGGCGAAACGAGATCCCAGATCGCCACAGCCAGCATGACCGCCAGGCCCAAATACACGAGGCCCCTGATGAAGCTGTAGCGTCCAATCAGCACCAGCACCGGGCCGATCATGCCGAGGGTCGTGCGATGCCATTGGCGGTGCGCGAACCAAGCCAGGCCGTTGGCCAGGATGACGAGCACGGCGGACAGCGGCAACACGACGCGAAACAGAACACCTTCCCACTGGCTGAGAAAACCCAGGCCAATGGCCGCGCCGAGACTGGCGATGGCTGGATAGCACACGGCGCAACCCATGGCCGAAGCCACCGCGCCGAGGGAGCCAGCTTTGTCGCCGAGACGCGTCAGAAAACTCAAGGGGCTGGCCATGACGGCATCTCCATGCACAACGTTGTTTCGAGGGGGGAAGGACGGTACGCGCCGTCTCAGCGGCATGGCCAGGGCGACAGGCAAATCGCCGCGTCTTCGACTTACTGCGCCACCGTCGAGGGGTAACCGGCGTCGGTGGTGGCCTTGATCAGGGCTTTGACGTTGGTCTTGGCATCGTCGAAGGTGACTTGGGCTATTTTTTTCCCAAAATTGATGTCCACCTTTTCGACGCCAGGTACGGTGTGCAAAGCGTTGTTGACGGTGATCGGACACACCGGGCAGGTCATGCCAGGCACGGCGAGGGTCACGGTCTGCTCGGCAGCCCAGGCGGGAGCGCTGAAAACGCAGACGGCGGCGAGGGCGGTCAGGAGCTTGTTCATGAGGAATCCTTTCAATTCAATAGAACAGGGGAGCGACGTAAGGGAAAGCCAGGGCGACGACGATCAGGGCTGCGACGACCCAGAACAGCAGCTTGTACGTGGCGTTGACCTGGGGAATGGCGCAGACCTCGCCGGGCATGCACGCCGCGGGCGCCCTGAACAGGCGGCGGTAGGCGAAGAACAGGGCGATGAGGGCGGCGCCGATGAAAATCGGCCGGTAGGGCTCGAGCAGAGTCAGGTTGCTGATCCACGCGCCGCTGATGCCCAGCGACAGCAGGATCAGAGGACCCAGGCAACAGGTCGAAGCCAGGATGGCCGCGAGCCCACCGGCGAACAGGGCACCGCGCCCAGTGGGCTGGCTGGATGGACTGGGTTGCGACATGCCGAAACTCCAAGGGGTTGACGATGGCGGCACTGTAGGGCCGTACCGAAGTCCGGAGTCAAGCGGCGCTGCGCAATGGTTGACAAGGCCTTGTGGCCTTGCCCCCTTGTGGACTTGCCCAATCGCGACGCCTCCAGGACGCGCGGGATCACCGTGCTCAAGCGTCGCGAACACGGGCATGCAGCGCTTCGATCAAGGGGCAAGACGTGGATCCGAGGCTGGGGCCGCAGTCGCGCACCATCCTGGCCAGAGCCGCTTCGATGCGGTGCAGACCGGCTATCTTGGCGCGAACATCCATGAGCTTGCGTTCGCCCAGTTCGCGCGCTTGGTCGCAGTGCATGCCGTCGTCAAGTTGCAGCAAGCCGGCGATCTCGTCGAGACTGAAGCCCAGGCGCTGGGCGGATTTGATGAATTGCAGGCGGGCAACGTCATGGTGCCCGTAACGGCGGAAGCTGCCCTGCGGTCGCTCGGAGAAGCGAATGGTTTCGACGTTGACCCCAGCGGCCCGGGCGACGGCGCCGATGGTCAAGTAGTCTGAATCATGGTGCATCGTTATTCCTCAGAGTATAATGCGCGAGTTTTAGGCAGACAGCGGGCTAGCGTCGCGAAACCGCAGTCATGCAGCATGAGCGCAGTGACCGTTTCGGGTCGGGACGCCGCCCGTTGGATGACTCGGGCTTGGTGGTCGCTGAGCACCCATCAGCCGATACACGACAGATGCCGGCACAGGCGTGCCGTTTCTCCGCATCGTTGCTTTCAGACCGCCAAAGCCGGGACCCATGCGTAGTACCCGTTGAGCAGATAGACCCCGAACAGAATCAGCGTGATGCCGCCAGCAGCCTCGAACAGGCGTCGGTAGACGTCCAAGCGCTGGAGGTTCTGGAGCCACCCCAACGACCACGCACCCACGGCCACGGGAATCGCCCGGCCGAAGGCGAAGGCCAGCAGCAGGCCCACCCCCAGCCATGGCGAACCTGATGCGGCGGCGACGCCGATCAGCACAGCCAGCGCAGGGGTACAAAACGGACACACCGCGACCGAGAACGGGATGCCCAGGGCAAACGCGCCCCATAGCCCTTTGGGGCGGCGCGCACGCAAGGCCAAGGCCGGCAGGGGCAGGCGGATCCAGCCCGGCCATAGCAGGCCCATCAGAATCAGCAGCGGCCCGAGGAACAATCCCCATTGGCGCCCCAGCAGATGCTCGACCCAGGCACCGCCCAAGCCGGCGATCAAACCCAAGAGCCCGTGGATGAGCAGCATGCCCAGGATGAACATGGCGCCGAAGGACCAAGCCTGGCGGGCCTGCCGGGCTTTGGTGACATAGGCCATCGAGACGGGAATGGCGGCCAGCGC
>DAIDKG010000353.1 GCA_027450125.1 Bordetella sp.
ATGATGGCCTTGAAGGTGGTGGACTTGCCCGCGCCGTTGCGGCCCATCAGCGCGACCACTTCGCCGCGCCGCACCTGAAGCGACACGTCGAACAGAATGTGGGCCAAGCCGTACCAGGCGTTCAGGCCGTCGACCTCCAGCAGCGTCTGTTGCTGCGGCGCGGCCGCGCCGGGCAGGGGCGTTTCAAGCACGGCGGGGTTCATATCGCGGCCTCCTGCATGGCCTGGTCCTTTTCGAAAGTCTTGCCCGAGCCGAAATACACTTCCTGCACCTCGGGGTGGTTGCGGATCTCCTGCGCGCTGCCTTGGGCGATGAGCCGGCCGCGCGCCAGCACGATCACGCGGTCGGCGTGGGCGAACACCACGTCCATGCTGTGCTCGGTGAACAGCACCGACATGCGCCGCTCGAGCACCAGGCGCCTGGTCAGGGCCATGAGATCGTTGCGCTCCCCGGGGGCCATGCCCGCGGTGGGTTCGTCCATGAGCAGCAGCTTGGGATCGTTGGCCAGGCCCATGGCCAGTTCCACGCGCTTGACGTCGCCGTAGGCCAGCTCGCTGCAGGGGCGATCGGCCTGCAGGCCCATGCCGACTTGGTCCAGCAGGTCCAGCGCCTCGCTGCGGAACTGGGCGGCGGCCGGTTTCCACAGGCCGAAGACGCGGCCGTGGTGCGACAGCAGCGCCATCTGCACGTTCTCGGCCACCGTCAGCGAGGCGAAAGTGGCGGCGATCTGGAAGGTTCGGCCCACGCCGCGGCGCCAGATGTCGCGCGGCTTCATGCCCATCAGGTCGCCGCCGTCGAACAGCACCGAACCGGTGGTGGCGGCCAGCTGGCCCCCCACCATGTTGAAGATGGTGGATTTGCCCGCGCCGTTGGGTCCGATGAGCGCCAGCAGCTCGCCCGGGGCGATGTCGAAGTCGATGCCGTCCACGGCCTTGACGCCGCCGAAGGCCTTGCTCAGATTGCGCACTTGCAGCAGGGCCGTCATGCTTGCTTCTCCTTGGCGGCCGCCTCGTTGCGATGGGCTCGGCGCATCTTCCATTGTTCGGCCGCGTGGCGGGCGAAGCCGGCGATGCCCTGCGGGAAGGCCATCACCAGCAGCAGGATGATGGCGCCGAACACGGCGTGCCAGTAGTCCGTGGCGTTGATGATGTAGTCCTGCAGCACGTTGAACACGGCCGCGCCCACGACCGGGCCGAGCAGCGTCTGCACGCCGCCCAGCAGCACCATCACCAGGCCGTCGACCGATTTTCCCACGCCCATGACATCGGGCGAGATGGTGCCCTTGGCGAATACGAAGAGCGATCCGGCCAGCCCCGCGAAGACGCCGGCGATGACGAAGGCCGACCACTGCACACGCCTGACGTCGATGCCCACGGCATCGGCACGCAGTGCCGAATCGCGGCCGGCGCGCAGCGCATAGCCGAAGGGCGCGAACAGCATGCGTCGCATCAGGAAGACGGACAGCGCCACCAGCGCCAGCGTCAGGTAGTAGTAGGCCGTGCTGCCCAGCCAGCGTGCCGGCCAGACGCCTGTCATGCCGTTCGAGCCGCCTGTGACGGCGTCCCACTGGAATACGATCGACCACACGATCTGCGAGAAAGCCAGCGTGAGCATGGCCAGGTAGACACCCGACAGGCGCACGCAGAACCAGCCGAAGAGCAGCGCGCCTGCACCTGCCGCCAGCGGCGCGGCGGCCAGCGCCAGCGGCATGGGCATGCTCAGTGACTTGAGCAGGATGCCTGCGCCGTAGGCGCCCAGGCCGTAATAGGCGGCGTGGCCGAAGGAGGCCATGCCGCCCGGCCCCATGATGAAGTGCAGGCTGACGGCGAACAGCACGGCGACGAGCACGTCCTGCACGAGAACCATGGCGTAGGGCAGTTGGGCCGACAACAGCGGCAGCACGGCCAGGGCGAGCAGCGCCAGGGTCATGCCCGCCTTGAAAGCCGGCGTGCCCGGGCGCAGCGGCGATTCGGCCGGCGCGCTGTTGCGGCTGACGCCCTGCTGGCGCCCCATCAGTCCCCAGGGCCGCAAGACCAGCACCAGCGCCATGACCAGGAACTCCACCACCAGCGTGAGCTTGGTGAAGGAAAAGGAGATGCCGAAAAAATGCACGAGCCCGATGCCGATGCACAGCGACTTGACTTCGGCGATGAGCAACGCTGCGAGGTAGGCGCCGGGAATCGAGCCCATGCCGCCCACCACCACCACCACGAAGGCGTCTGCCACGGTGCTCAGGTCCAGGCCGAGGCTGGCCGGTTCGCGCGGCAGCTGCACCGCGCCGCCCAGGCCCGCCAGCAGGGTGCCCAGGGCGAACACGCCGGTAAAGAGCCAGGCCTGGTTGATGCCCAGCGCGCCGAGCATTTCCCGGTCCTGCGTGGCCGCGCGGATCAGCTTGCCCCAGCGCGTGCGCGTGAGCAGCAGCCACAGCAGCGCCAGCACGATGGGGCCGACGACGATCAGGAACAGGTCATAGCTGGGAAAGTTGCGGCCGAAGAGGGCGACGGCGCCCTTCAGGCCCGGCGCGCGCCGGCCTAGCAGGTCCGCGGGGCCGCACAGCCACAGCACCGCGTCGTTGATCACCAGCACCAGCGCGAACGTGGCCAGCAGCTGAAAAAGCTCGGGCGCCTTGTAAATGCGCCGCAGCAGCGCTATCTCGACGGCTGCGCCGAGCAGTCCGGTAATGGCCGCGGCCAGCACCATGCCGCCCCAGTAGCCCGCGGCACCCATGCCGCTGGCGGCGAACTTTTCCGTCAGCGTATAGGCCAGATAGATGCCCACCATGAAAAAGGAGCCGTGGGCGAAGTTCAGCACGCGCGTGACCCCGAAGATCAGCGACAGGCCCGCGGCGACCAGAAATAGCGACGAGGCTTCGGCCAGGCCGTTGAGCAGCTGGGCCAGTAAAGCGGAAAGGTCCATTTGGGGTCCAGGCGGATGCGTGGCTCGAAAAGGCCAGGATTCAACCCCTGCGAACAGGCAGCCCGGCGGCAAAAAGGGTAGCGCCTGGGTGCCGATTTGAACAGCGCCGGGCCGACTGACGCAGCCCGGCGCCTGCAGGCGCCGGCGCTCAGTCCGCGTCGGCCGGGCGCAGCTTGCGCACCACATCGTCGGGCGGCAGCAGCGTGTCGCCGGGCACGTAGTGGTAGTCGACCATCACGCCCTTGCCGTCCTGCAGCGCGAGCTTGCCCACGTACAGGCCGAAGGTGGCCTGATGGTCGATGGCGCGGTATTGCATCGGGCCGTCGGGCGTGTCGAACTTCAGGCCGCTGAACGCCTTGATCAGCGAATCGGTGTCGGTCTTGCCGCCCGAGGCCTTCAGGCCGGCCTCGATGGACTTGATCGCGTCATAGCCGATGATGGAACCGAAGCGCAGCGGCACCTTGCCGTACTTTTCCTGGTATGCCTTGAGAAAGGCCAGGTGGGCCGGCGTCTTGATGCTGTACCAGGGGTAGCCCGTCACGGTCCAGTTGGGCGGGATCTCGTCGCGCAGGGGTTCGAGGTATTCGGGCTGGCCGGTGATGAGGGAGAACACCGGCATCTTGGCCGTCAGCAGGCCGCGCGTCTGGCCTTCGCGCACGAACTGGGCCAGGTCGGAGCCGAACAGGGCGTTGAAGATGGCGTCCGGCTTGGCGTCGATGATGGCCTGCGTGACGCTGCCGGCGTCGATCTTGCCGATCGGCGGCGCCTGCTCGGTCACGAACTGGACATCGGGCTCGCGCGCCTTGAGCTGTTCTTTGAAGGTCCTGGCCGCCGACGTGCCGTATTCATAGTTGGGGTAGACCAGCGCCCAGCGCTTCTTGCCCGACTTGACGGCGGCGTCGATCAGCGAGGACGACAGCATGTAGGTCGAGGCTTCGAGGCGGAAGGTATAGCGGTTGCCGTCCGACCACACGATGTTGTCCGAGAGCGCTTCGGTGATGAGCATGAACCGCTTTTTCTGCTTGGCGAAATCGGCCAGGGCCGTGCCGATGTTGGAGTAGAAGGAACCGGACAGGATGTCGACCTTGTCCTTGTCGATCAGCTCCTGGGCTGCGCGCACCGCGTCGCCGGGGTTGGCGTTGTCGTCGCGCGTGATCAGCTCGAGCTTTTTGCCGTCGATGCCGCCCTTGGCGTTGATCTGGTCGATGGCCAGCATCATGCCCTTCTTGTAGCCGTCGGCAAAGACCGGCTGCGCCTTGTAGCTGTTGATGTCGCCGATCTTGATGACGCCGCTGGCGCGAGCCGGCTGTCCCGCCAGGGCCAGGGCCGTCAGCCCCGCCGCGGCGCAAATGCCGATTGTTGTTGCCTCGATCTTCATGAATGCACTCCGGTTGGTTGATACCTCGCCATGCGGGAAAGCGCCGTCTTCCAGCCGCCTGTATGCCCCGGCGCTGGACTCGATGGGTGCTTGCTGCATGGACCGCGTAAAAATCCGCCAGCGGACTGGCGTGTTCCTGTCTGGGATAAGCACGGACGCAATATAGTCTTTGCCGGCGCAGGCGCATGGATGCGCGCCCGATCGCCCGATTGACGGGATTTATTACAATCCATCCCTAACTTGCGGCGCAAACGGCCTGCCGATCGCGCCGACGCATGCCCGAATCCGGCTCGGAACCGGGCCAGAACCAGGATTGCCCGTCGTGACCTATCCCAAGCTGCCTTATCCCCCGTCCACCTACACCCGCGGGGCCGAATTCGCGCGCCGGCTGGGCGAGCGCATCCTGATCCTGGACGGCGCGATGGGCACGATGATCCAGCGCTACAAGCTGTCCGAGGCCGACTTTCGCGGCGAGCGCTTCAGGCAACACCACAAGGACCTGAAGGGCGACAACGAATTGCTGTCGCTGGTGCGGCCCGACGTCATCAGCGAGATCCACGGCCAATACCTGGCGGCCGGCGCCGACGTCATCGAGACCAACACCTTCGGCGCCACCTCGGTGGCCCAGGGCGACTACGATCTGCCTGGTCTGGCTTACGAGCTGAACAAGGCCTCGGCGCAACTGGCCCGTGCCGCCTGCGACGCCTACAGCACGCCGGAGCATCCCCGCTTCGTGGCGGGAGCGCTGGGCCCGCAGCCCAAGACTGCCTCCATCTCGCCCGACGTCAACGATCCGGGCGCGCGCAACATCACCTTCGACGAGCTGCGAGCGGCCTACGTCGAGCAGATGAACGGCCTGCTCGACGGCGGCATCGACCTCGTGCTCATCGAGACCATCTTCGACACGCTCAACGCCAAGGCGGCCATCTATGCCGTGGAAGAGGTGTTCGAGGCGCGCGGCGTGCGTCTGCCGGTGATGATCTCGGGTACCGTCACCGATGCGTCGGGCCGCATTCTTTCGGGCCAGACGGTCGAGGCCTTCTGGAACTCGGTGCGCCACGCGCGGCCCATCACCATAGGCCTGAACTGCGCCCTGGGCGCAGCCCTGATGCGCCCCTACGTGGCCGAGCTGTCCAAGATCTGCGACACCTATATCTGCGTCTATCCCAATGCCGGCCTGCCCAACCCCATGGCCGAGACGGG
>DAIDKG010000354.1 GCA_027450125.1 Bordetella sp.
AAAAGGCTCGATATAAGCATTGCTGATGCCCGACTGGCGCAGCTTGGCGTAGCGCGACTGGGCGTCTGCCGGTGAGCTGTAGGCCGCGATCTGCAGCACGTAGTTGCCGGCGCCCGGGGCAGGCTTGGCCGGTGAGGCGGCGGGCGGTTTACGGCCTTCGAGCAATGCCATGGCAACCGCGCCGTCATCGGTGCGCACCACCGGGGCAGGCTTGGCCTGAGGTTTGCTTTCGGCGGGTTTGCTGGGTGGCGGGTTCTGATCCTGCTTGGCCAGGGAGCGCTGCAGGTCGGCCATGGCCGGCGCTTCGGGTATGGGCGCCGCCGGAGTCGAGGCAGACGGGGCCGGCGCAGAACTCGAGGGCGCGGGCGCGGGGCTGGATACGTCAGCCGCGGGCTGGGCTGCGGGGGCAGGCGCCTCCGCTTGGGCGGACTGCTGCGCCTGCGGCTCGGACACCGCTGGCTGATAAGGCGCATCCTTGCCGGGAATGCGCACCGAGACATCGTCGGCAGTCTGCGCTGGACGCGAATCCAGCACCATGGGCAAGATGATGACGGCAGCCAGCACCAGGATCACCGAACCCGCCAGGCGCCTGCGGGCGCGCGCGCGCAATTCGGCCGCCTGGATCTCGCTGGACACGGGTGGGCGCCGTGCTTCGCCCTTCCTGGCGGTGGCGGAATCTTTACGAGTGAATAAGCCCATTATGGCGCCCGAGGTCTGTCGTTGCTGTCCGGCTTGCTGCCCGATATTCGACCAACCGGTCAGGTCGATCGGCCCAGCGCCTGCATGACGGCGGACACGGTGAGAAAGGAACCGAACACGAGAATTCTATCATTCTCACCTGCCGCTTCCCGCGCCACCGCGTAAGCCGCGGCCGGGTCCGGGCAGGCCTGCACGCCCGGCGCCTCGCCGTCGGGCGGCAGCGCAGCCAGGGCAGCTTGCACCTTTGCGGCCAGGGCATCGCCCGTGACAGCGCGCGGTCCCGGCAGACCGGCGCAATACCAGCGGTCGATGCGGCGGCCCAGCTTGGCGACCACGCCGGCGATGTCCTTGTCCGACAACATGCCGAATACCGCATAGGTGTAGGGGTGGTAACCCATGTTGTCGAGATTCTGCGCCAGCACCGCTGCCGCGTGCGGGTTGTGCGCCACATCCAGAATGACCAGCGGCTGGCCGGGCAGGATCTGGAAGCGCCCCGGCAGCATGGCCTGCGCCAGGCCCTGGCGCACCGCCTGCTGCGGCACCGGCAGCCGGTCGCGCACCGACTCGAGCGCCGCCAGGGTGGCAGAGGCGTTGAGCAGCTGGTTGGCCCCGCGCAACGCGGGATAGGCCAGCGCTGCGCGGCGCTGGCCGCGTCCGCCATAGGCCCACTGCTGGCGGTCGCCGGAATAATTGAAATCGCGCCCGAACAGCCACAGGTCAGCACCGATCTTGCCGGCATAGTCGAGCAGGGACTGGGGCGGCACCGGGTCGCTGCAGATGGCGGGCCGGCCGGCGCGATAGATGTGGGCCTTCTCGTAACCTATGGCTTCCCGGGTGTCGCCCAGGTAATCCATGTGATCCAGATCGACGCTGGTGATGATCGAGCAGTCGGCGTCGACGATGTTGACGGCGTCCAGGCGGCCGCCCAGCCCTACTTCGAGCACCACGGCATCGAGGCTGCCCTGGGCGAAAAGGCGCAGCGCCGCCAGCGTGGTGTACTCGAAATAGGACAGGCTGATCTCGGCGCGGGCCGCTTCGATGGCCTGAAACTGAGCGACCAGCGCGTTATCCGTCACCAATTCTCCGTTGATGCGGATGCGCTCATTGAAACGAAGCAGGTGCGGTGACGTATAAAGCCCGACTCTGTAGCCCGCCGCCAGCAGCATGGACTCCAGCATGGCGCAGGTCGATCCCTTGCCATTGGTGCCCCCCACGACGAATTTCACCGCCTCCAGCCGGATATCCAGACGCCGGGCCACCTCGCTCACCCGTTCCAAACCCATGTCTATCGGTTTGCCATGCAGGACTTCCAGGTAATGCAACCAGCCGTCCAGAGAGGTGGAGGCATCGGGAGAAGCGACAGCGGACATGAGCGAAATCGATAAAACGAATGACCCTCTATTTTAACAGCCGACACGATCTTTCTACGACTGCTCCAGGCCGGGGAGAACGCAAGGGCGAGCGGCGCGAGACTTGCCGCTTCACGGGCCAGCCGGCAGCAAATGCCGGGAATTAGCCTGAATTTTCAATAATTTATATTTATTGACAATCCAGCTTGGGCATTTGTTTCGATTTCTAAAGTTTACTTAGAACCTGCCGTAAAGTTTTGCGAGAAACCATACTAATAGCTGTGCTGAGCGTACCTATACCAGGAGCGAATCATGGACATACTTTCGATCACCCCCCCTGCTGCGCCGCTCCCGCTGCCGCAAATGGCCGCCACGATAGCCGCAGCGGCCCAGCCCGTCGCGCCGACCACCAGCGCGTCAGACGGCCACAGCACGGATGGCTCCACCTCGCAGCAGCAAAAGAGCAGCTCGGGGTCGTCGGTCGATAAGGCCCTACAATCGGTCAACGATCAGTTGCAGGCCTGGTCCACCCAGATGCAGTTCACCATCGATCCGCACACGCACCAGGTCGTGGTCGACATCATCGACCCGCAAACCGGCAAGACTATAGGCACCATCCCCTCCGAAACCATGCTGCGCATTGCCAAGATGATCGCGAAATTCCAGGGCAATGCCGTAAAGACCGAAGCCTGACCAGGCGGAAGATTCGTTTCTTCCGAGAAAAAGCGCATCTTATCCCTCTTGCCCTACCGATCAGATACGCCCTGTATTGAGCAAAATTAACGTCGTACCGCCTGCCAAGGCAGAAGGAGCAGTTTCATGTCCACCAGCGCCATAAGCAACACTAGCAACGCGGGCCTGATCACCTCGCTGGGTGTGGGCTCCAGCCTGGATCTCGCAGGCCTGTTGAGTTCGCTGCAATCGGCCGAACTGGCTCCGACCTCCGTTCTGCTCAATCGCATCAGCAGCGTTCAGACGCAGATCTCGGCTTACGGCACCTTGCAAAGCGCCGTCCAGGCGGTGCAAAGCGCCGCGGCGACCCTGGGGCAGGCAAGCACTTTCAATTCTGTCAAGACCGGCGTCACGGGCAGCGACATAACCGCCACGGCCGCCACGGGCGCCATTGCGGGCTCCTACAAGGTCGTCGTCACCGCGCTGGCGCAGGCCGACCAGCTTCAGTCCTCCACCGCCATCTCCAGCACGACGGCGGGCAGCCAGAGTTTCGGCAGTGGCGGATCCATCACCATTACGCTGGCCAACGGGTCCAGCCAGACCATCAACCTGTCCGGCAACAGCGACACCAGCCTGCAGGGCGTAATCAACGCCATCAACAGCGACAGCTCGGCCGGCGTGAATGCCACCGCGGTCAACAACGGCAACGGCGGCGAGTACCTGATGATCAGCGGGTCGCAGACCGGCACGGCCAACGCCATCTCGAGCATCAGCGTGAGCGGCAACAGCACGCTGGCCAGCGCGCTGAACTACACCGCCGGCGGCTCAGGCAACAGCCTGAGCCTGACGCAATCGGCCCAGAATGCCGCCCTCACGATCAACGGCATCGCTGTCACCAGCGGCACCAATACCGTCCAGGGCGCCATCAACAATGTCACGCTCACGCTCAACAGCGTCACGGCCTCAGGCGGCAGCGACACGCTCAACCTGACGACCGATCCGACTGTCGCCGAGAACGCGGTAAAGTCTTTTGTAACCGCCTACAACGCGCTGCAGAGCACCATCAGTAGCCTGACTGCGTTCAGCACGACCAACAACACCTCCAGTCCGCTCACGGGAGACAACACCACGCACAGCGCGCAATCGGCAATCGCGCAGGCGCTGCAGGTCTATATCGGCACGGGCACGTTACATTCGCTGGCCGACCTGGGCATTACCACCAATGCCCAGACCGGCCAGCTCAACCTCGACACCACCAAGCTGGATCAGGCGATAACCACGGATCCGACCGATGCGGCCGCCCTGTTCACCAGCACCAGCGGCTTGGCCGCCAATATCCAGAACGCGACCACGGGCATCCTGGGCAACGCCTCGACCGGCGTGACAGGCTCGCTTTCCTATGCAACCAGCGGGCTGCAGCAAACCATCACTGCGCTGCAAAACCAGTACACATCGCTGCTGAGCACCGTCACGGGAGACATGAACCGGTATCGCACCGAGTTCACCAATCTGGACGCCATGCTCGCCACGATGAATAGCACCAGCAATTATCTCACTCAACAATTCAACGCGATGAACAAGTCGTCGTAACAACACGTTTTTTGCCATGGCTTACGCAGAACGACGGACCTCCTATACCAATCGCTCCACTCGATCGTACGCCGATGTGGGCCTGGAAACAGCGGTATTGAATGCGTCGCCCAACCGGCTGATCACCCTGTTGTTCACCGGGGCGCGAACGGCAATCGCCAAGGCCAAAATCCATATGGAGGCGGGCCAGATTCCGGAGCGCGGCAAAGCCATAAGCCACGCCACCCGCATCGTGGACGAAGGCCTCAGGCAAAGCCTGAACCTCTCGGCTGGCGGTGAGGTCGCCGAGAATCTGGACCGACTCTACAACTACATCATCCGCAGCCTTTATCTGGCCAACTACAGAGCCGACATCGAGCAATTGAACATCGCCGACCGTTTGCTGGCCGAATTGCAGACCGCCTGGCAGCAGGCAGCGGATCCCCAGCCGCAAGCCATGGACGAGCCGCAAGCGGACCCGCTGCAGCCCTGACTTGCGCCTGATTCACGAGGCCCTCATGACGTCAACGCCGGCACCCGTGCTGGACATCTACAGGAGCATTGCCCACATCACGGGGGCAATGCTTACTGCTGCACAGGCGGATGACTGGGGCAAAGTCGTGGATTACGGCATGGAATATTGTCAATCCGTCGAACGCCTGCGCAGCATCGAAGCCGGCGAACTCCCGCTCGACAGCGCGGCGCGCGGCGTCAAATACGACCTGCTGGTGCAGATTCTGGACAACGATGCGGCCGTTCGCGACCTGGCCATGCCGCAATTGAAGAATCTGAGCCATATGCTTGGCCGCATGCGCCGTCAGCAGTCGTTGATGCTCGCCTATCAGGGCCGGACGCCTAGCCTATGAGCGCAGTTGGGCCGCCAGCCCTGAGCAGCATACTGGTGCAACGGCTGGACGCCGTGCTGGGCACCAGCATGTCGGCCTACGCCAACCTGCTCAACGGCGCCCGTCCCGATGCCGTGGCGCCGCCGGCAGACCCGGAGAAAAATCCGCAGCTGGACCAGAACGGCCAGCCCATACTTCCTCAGGCCCAAGGCGATACGGCACAACAGATCGCCAACGCCAAGACAGCGGCGATGTTGTCGCTGGCTGCCCGGGGACTGATCACCAGCACAGATCTCACCCCCTCGGCCCCTACCACGCTGGGGGCAACCGCCCGCACGATCCTGGCGCTGTTGGCCCAGTCGCCCGACAAGGCGCCGCCCAGCCTGGGCAAGGCGCCGTTGCTATGGACGGCGCCGGGCGGCAGCCAGGATGAACCCAGCAGCGCCTCGGGCGCGCAAACTGACCAGACGGGCGGCCAGCCCGCCCCGATAGGCCAGCAGACGAAATCGGCCGTACAGCAGGCAGGCCAGCAATCCGAGAACCCGCAGGAGCAGCAGTCCCAGACAGCCCCCTCACCGAATCAGGCGCCGCTTGCAGCTTCCGGCTCGGCTGCGGCCCGCTCCAGCCAGCAGGCTTCGGCCCCGCTGGCAGCCGGCCAGACGAGCGGCACGCAATTTGCAACGGCCAGCACGGCCCAGGCGGCTCAGCTTACGCAGGCGCTGCGCTCAGCCTTGCAACAAACCGGTCTGTTCTACGAATCGCACCTGACGCAATTGGCGTTTGGCCAACGCGCCGTCCAGGAACTGGCCAAGGAGCCGCAGGCCCAGTTGGCGCAGGATGCAGTCATCCGCCGCGACACGCCGGTGCCGAACAATGCACAGGCCGTGCAGGCTCCGGCGCAGAACAACTTCCAGAGCCCCGCCGGCCTGGCGGCGCGAAACGGACCTGCTGCGCCGCAAAACCCGCCAACCGCCAGCGCAGGCAACAGTTCCACCAGCCTGAGCCTTTCCGGCGCGCTGACATCGGGGGACAACCCCCTGGCCGGAATCCATCCTGCCGCCACATCGCTGGTTCATCAGCAGTTGGACGTGCTGGCCAACCAGGCCCTGGTCTGGCAAGGCCAGGCTTGGCCCGGTGCACACATGGAATGGGAAGTGGCGCGCGACCGCACCCAGGGCGGCGAACTCATGGACAATGAGCACTGGGCCACCCGCCTGCAGATCGAGCTGCCGAACCTAGGGTTGGTCCAGGCGCGCTTGAATCTTGCGGGGAATCAGGTGGTGATGAGCCTGGTTGCGCCCAGCAGCGCCGGCATTCTGAGCCAGAACAGCAATGCGCTGCGCCAGCAGTTCATCGCCACGGGGCTGGCGCTGAGCCAGCTTACCGTCGACACCCAGCCACCCTCGCCTTTCGATCTGTCATGACTACCCAGTATGCCGATCCGCGCCGGGCAGCCGTGGCCGTCTCTTACGACGAGGGCGAAGTCGCGCCTCGCGTCGTCGCCAAAGGCTATGGCAAGTTGGCCGACACGATCGTGCGCGTCGCGCACGAAAACGGCCTGTATGTTCACGAATCGTCGGAACTGGTCGGATTGCTCATGCAGGTCGACCTGGATTCGCACATCCCGCCCCAGCTCTACATGGCCGTTGCCGAATTGCTGGCCTGGCTGTATCGCCTGGAGTCGCGCAGCACCGCCGGCGCCGATGCGCTGGCGCCGGGCGGCCTGCCCATGCCGACCGCCGCAGCCTCAAGGCCGCGAAAAACTACATCGTGATCTGCGAAATCGTGTTGTAGGCGTTGACCAGGCGGTTACGTACCTGCACGGCCGTTTGAAAGCCGATATTGGCCTTCTGCGTGTTGATCATGACGTCATTGAGCGACACATTGGGGTCGCCCAGCTCGAACCTCTCGGCCTGCAGCTTGGCCGCCTGCTGGGCATCGGAAATGCGCCGGATCGACTGCTTCAGCTCATCGGCAAAACTGACCGCCCCCGGGGTAGACGACACGCTGGGCGATAATTCCGAAGGATCGGATATCCCCTGCTGAGCAACCTGGACCAATGCCCGCATTTGCTGCAACATGTTTTCGACGCCGGATATGCCTGAAACCGCCATGGATACGACTTCCTTGCAGGGTTCAATGGAAATTTGAGTCAGAATAGCGCCGCCGCTGCGCCTGCATTGCGGTCAAAAGCCGCCAAAACACCCAATAGTTCATATGTAACACCGTCAGCGTGTAACATCGTGATCCGCCATATGAACAGGGTGAAACAAACAACACCCGAAATACGCTTGTTTTCGTCGATTGGCGGATTCCGGCGGACATCGATAATTCATGCTCCCACACCTGAAGTCACGCTACATGCGTAACAAGTTTTCCTTGCCGCCCATGCCGTATCCAATCCTGCGCCGCGCAGTCTGCGGGAGCCGCCGATGAACCAGCAGGCTGCTCTCGGCACCACGCTCCTGGCAAGGTTTCCGGCACTCGCCCGGATCAAGGCCCTTCCCAAGCCCGTACTGCTCGGTATCGCTGCCGCGCTGGTCGCCCTGATCGTCGTCGGCGTGCTCTGGAGCAGGGGTCCCGACTACAAAGTGCTGTTCTCCAACCTGGACGACCGCGACGGCGGCGCCATCGTGACGGCCCTGGGGCAAATGAACGTGCCCTATAAGTTCAACAGCAACGGAACTGCCCTGTTGGTGCCCGCCGACCGCGTCTACGACATCCGCATGCAGTTGGCCAGCCAGGGCTTGCCGCATGGTGGATCGGTCGGCCTGGAGATCATGGACAAGACGCCGTTCGGCGCCAGCCAGTTCACCGAGCAGGTCAATTATCAGCGCGGCCTGGAAGGCGAGCTGGCCCGCACCATCGAAGCCATCAACAGCGTGCAGAACGCGCGCGTGCATCTGGCGCTGCCGCGACAATCCCTGTTCGTGCGTGACCGCCAGCCGCCAACCGCCTCGGTGCTGCTCAGACTTTATCCCGGCCGAACCCTGAGCCAGGCGCAGGTATCGGCTATCGCCTACCTGGTCGCCTCCAGCGTTCCCGACCTGAATGCAGACCACGTCTCCATAATCGACCAGAACGGTCACCTGCTCTCCAATTCGCCGGACGACGGCCGCGGCATGGATGCCGACCAGTTGCGCTATACCCGAGAGATCGAGCAGAACACGGTCGAACGCATACTGACCATCCTCAATCCGCTGGTCGGTCCGGGCAATGTGCGCGCCCAGGTCAGCGCCGACATTGACTTTTCCCGGCGCGAACAAACCGCCGAGACATACCGTCCCAACCAGGCTCCCGGCCAGGCCGCCATCCGCAGCCAGCAGACCAGCGATTCGCGCAAGAACGGCGCAGGCGCGGCCGAAGGCGTGCCGGGCGCGCTCAGCAACCAGGCGCCGGCCAATGCGCAAGCGCCGATCGTCACGCCTTCTACTCAGCCTGGCCAGCCCGGCACGCTGAACAATGCGCAGCAAAACGGCGCGCAGACACAGACGCAGCAGCAGCAGCAGAGTCAGCCTGTCGCCCAGCAGCACGACGCGACCGTCAACTACGAGCTCGACCGCACCATCACACACACCAAGGACCAGGTGGGTATCGTGCGGCGCCTGTCGGTAGCCGTGGTCGTCAACGACCTGCCCGCCAAGAACAGCAAGACTCCCAAGGCCCTGCCGCCGCAAGAGCTGGCCAAGCTCACCGACCTGGTCAAGGAAGCCATGGGCTACGATGCCGCCCGCGGCGACTCGGTCAATGTGGTCAATAGCGCTTTCAACGACGCCGAACCCTCGATCCCTCTCTGGCGTGATCCTCAGACGATCTCGTTGGCCAAGACCATCATCGGCTGGCTGATCTTCGCTGCGGTGCTGCTCTGGATGTACCGCAAGATCAAGCCGGCGGCCGTGGACTACTTCTTCCCGCCGGTCGACGAAGAGGCCGAGAACCAGGCCCGCATCGAAGCCGAACGGGCATCCATGGAAGCGGCCCGCGACCGCGAAACCAACCGCTACCAGGACAACCTCACCCGTGCCCGCGACATGGCGACCAAGGATCCTCGCGCCGTCGCCATGGTGTTGCGTTCCTGGATGGCCAGCCAAGATGAGCAACCGCCAAAATGAACGGCCCTGACAACAAATCCCTAGACGGACTGACCCGCAGCGCCGTCCTGCTGATGACGCTGGGCGAAGACGCGGCGGCGCAGGTTTTCCGCTACCTGACGGCGCGCGAAGTGCAGCAGGTGGGCGGTGCCATGGCCTCGCTCAAGCAGGTCACCCGCCGCGATGTCGGCAATGTCCTGGAGGAGTTCCGCCAGGAGGCTGACCAGTTCATGGCTGTCAGCGTGGGATCGGACGACTACATCCGCAGCGTGCTCACCAAGGCGCTGGGCAGCGATCGTGCAGCCGGCCTGATCGAGGACATCCTGGAAGCCGGCGAAGGCGGCAACGGCATCGACGCCCTGAACTGGCTCGACGCCACCACCGTCACCGAACTCATCGGTAACGAGCACCCGCAGATCATCGCCACCATCCTGGTGCATCTGGAGCGCGACAAGGCCGCCGGCGTGCTGGCAATGCTCACCGATCGCATGCGCAACGACGTGATGCTGCGTATCGCCACCTTTGGCGGCGTACAGCCTGCCGCTCTGGCCGAGCTCACCGACGTACTCAATTCCATGCTTGCCGGCCAGAGCGCCAAGCGCAGCAAGATGGGCGGCGTGCGGGCCGCGGCCGAGATTCTCAACATGATGGCCTCGGCACAGGAAGAGGCCGTGGTCAACAGCCTGCGCGAGCGCGATGCCGACCTGGCCCAGAAGATCGTCGACGAGATGTTCACCTTCGAGAACCTGATCGATGTCGAGGACCGTGGAATCCAGCTCATCCTCAAGGAAATCGACAACGAAGTGCTCATGATCGCGCTCAAGGGCGCGCCGGAGGAAATGCGCGACAAATTCCTGCGCAATATGTCCAGCCGCGCGGCCGAAATGCTGCGCGAAGACCTCGATGCCCAGGGCCCGGTACGCATGTCCAAGGTGGAAGCCGAGCAAAAGAAGATCATCACCATTGCCCGCCGCCTGGCGGAAGCAGGCCAGATAACCCTGGGCGGAGCGGGAGACGACGCGTATGTCTGACCGTCCGTCCGTCGATGCGCATCATCCTTCGCTGCAGGGCGCCGATTGGCGCCGCTGGGAGATGGTGTCCTTCGACGAACCGGAAGTCGAGATCGCACCCGAGGTTTCCATCGAGCCCGAGCCCGCGGGCCCCAGCCTGGAAGAAATCATCCAGGTCGCGCGCGACGAGGCCTATCGCGAAGCCTATCAACTCGGCCAGGCCGACGGCCACAAGCAAGGCTATATGCAAGGCTTGAACGAAGGCCGCCAGGCCGGCCACGCCGAAGGCCATGCCGCCGGGCACGCCGAAGGACTGGTTCAGGGGCGCGAGCAGGGGCATCAGGAAGCCGCCCACCTGAACGCACTGGTGACCCGTGTTGCGCAAGCCATGACCGACATGGAAGAGCAGATGGGGCAAAGCCTCATCACCCTGGCGCTGGACATCGCGGCCCAGGTCCTGCGAGGCGAACTGGCCGAGCATCCCGAATCCATGCTGCACGCCGTGCGCGAGGTGCTGCACCTGAATCCGGCTGCGCCCCAGGGGGTGATGCGCCTGTGGGTGCATCCGGAGGACATCGAGCTGGTGCGCCTGCACCTGGCGGACGAGCTCAAGGACGCCAACTGGCGCGTACTGGCCGACGAATCCATCGAGCGCGGCGGCTGCCGTGCCGAGTCGCCCTACGGCGACATCGATGCCACATTGAATACGCGCTGGCGGCGCGTTGCCGCCTCGCTGGGCCGCAACGCCACCTGGGATCCGCAGCAATCATGAACGCTCCTGCTCATCCCGAGCCCCTGCCCGGCTCCGGCGCGCAGCCGGTGTCCCTGGCCGAGCGCTGGAAGACGCAGCTCGAAATCGGCTCGATCCGGACTACCGCCACCGAGCCTTGGCTCGTGACCGGACGGATCATACGCGCCACGGGACTGGTGCTGCACGCCACCGGGCTGCGCCTGCCCGTCGGGGCAGCCTGCCGCGTCGAGATCGCCCGCGGACACGATCATTGGGCCGATGCCGAAGTGGTCGGTTTCGATGGCCATACGCTCTACCTCATGCCGCAGGCCGACATTTCCGGCCTGCCGCCTGGCGCCCGCGTGATTCCGGCAGAGCCCGCCGTGCAGCGGCGCGTCCCCCTGCCCAAGAAAGCCGAGCTCAACGGCAACGCCAAGCCACAGTTGGGCCGTCATCTACCGGTAGGCAATGCGCTGCTCGGGCGCGTGGTGGACGGTGCCGGCCGGCCTCTGGACGACCTGGGTCCGCTTACCGGCGCCGATCTCGCTCCGCTCACTGCCCTG
>DAIDKG010000355.1 GCA_027450125.1 Bordetella sp.
GATCTCACCCATGATGTCGGTCACGCGGCTGACCGCCGCGATGATCTCGCCCATGGTGCGGCCGGCCTGGTCCACCAGCGCCGAGCCGGTCTGTACGCGCTCGACCGAGGTTTCGATGAGCGCCTTGATTTCCTTGGCCGCGTCGGCCGAGCGTTGCGCAAGATGGCGCACTTCGCTGGCCACCACGGCAAAGCCGCGTCCTTGTTCCCCGGCGCGCGCGGCCTCCACGGCTGCGTTGAGCGCCAGAATATTGGTCTGGAAGGTGATGCCTTCGATGATCGTGATGAACTCGGCGATCTTGGACGAGCTTTGATTGATGTCGCCCATGGTGTCGACCACCTGGCTGACCACGGCGTTGCCCTTGCCGGCGATTTCCGACGCGTTGGCCGCCAGCGTGCTGGCCTGACGGGCATTGTCCGCGTTCTGTTTCACCGTATTGGTGAGTTCGTCCATGCTGGATGCGGTTTCCTGCAGCACCGATGCCTGCTCTTCGGTACGCGAGGACAGGTCGATATTGCCCGCGGCGATTTCGCGCGTCGCCGTGGCGATGGACTCGCTGCCGCTGCGCACCGACGATACCGTCTTGATTAGCCCTTGCTGCATTTTCGCGATGCCTTGCATCAACTGCCCCATTTCATCGCGCGAGCGCACGACGATGGCGCGACGCAGGTCCCCCGAGGTGATCGCGTCGAAATGGCTCAGGGCTTCCTTCAGGGGAGTGCCTATGGCGCGGCGCAATGCCAGGTACGATCCGAACGCAGCCACCAGTCCCGCCACCAGCGCGACGAGCGTCACGATGCGCAGCAGGCCGAACGTGGCCTGTGCTTTTTCGTAGCCGCTGTTCGCCTCGTTGGTCAGGTATTTGTTCAGTTCGCCGTCGGCGGCCGACAGCGCGCTGTAGGTGACCTGCATATGGCCCGCCGTTTCAGCGAGCGCGATCCGGTTGCTGTCGGTAATCGCTTTCTCGTATTCCTTTACGGCTGTTTTATAGGCGGCGCGCTTGGCCGTGATGACGCTTGCAAGGTGGTCTTCCTGCGCCGAGCGCGGCATAGCCAGGTACGTTTTCCACCATTTGTCGGACAAATCTATGAACACATGCGATCGTCCCACGATCTTGTCCGCGTCCGACGAGCCCATCACCAGCGTGGCGCGGTCCAGCGCCAGGCGCGCCCGTGTTGCGAAGATCTCGGCATTGCTCAGGGCTGCGGCGCTCGGCATCTGCAGGGTGGCCGTATCGCGCAAGGCGTTGTTGGTGCTGCCCATACCTACCAGGCCCAGCAGGCCTACCACCAGCAGCAGCGCCGCCAGGAATGCCATGGTCCATCCGATTCGAGCCTTGATGGTAATGCCGCGTGTCAACATATTCGTTCCTGAAACCATTACAAAAGAAGTGGGGCGGTCCGCGATGCGATGCGAAAGGGACGTGAACAGCCCTTGGCGCAAAACGCGCCAGCACCTATTTACGGCGGTATCCGATCCGCATGAATCCGTGTAAACACCAATCTTTGCTGTAATTGGCTTTTCGGCTCGCCCGCATGCTTGCGTCGGATGGCATTTTGCTGCATGCCTGCGCCAGCGCATTTGCCGTGGCAACCGGCGTCGACGGCCAGGCGGCCTGGCTGTGACGCTTCGATGCGTTGTATCTGCGGTTCGAGTGGCTAAGGCAAGCGCCGAGGCGGGAGCACGGATGTTGGCCTTGCCCCTGCGCTCCCGGCGGCATCATGCCGTCGGCCGTGTCCGCAGAGGTGCAGCACGGCCGGGAGCACGCCCGATCAGTTCAGACGCTTGGGCTGACCGTCATCGGCATACCAGTCCACCGTCTTGCCTGTCGTGTTGACGGTCACGGCGCGCGGTTCGCTGAATTGATCGAAAGACTCGATCCCGGTCTCGCGGCCGACGCCGCTCATCTTGAATCCGCCCCACGGCGAGGCCGGATCGAGGCGGTGATGATCGTTGATCCAGACCATGCCGAATTCGAGCCTGCCGCTGATGCGATGCGCGCGCGCGACATCCTGTGTCCAGACCGATGCTGCGAGTCCGAATTGGGTGTCGTTGGGGATGCGCACGGCATCATCCTCGTCGTCGAACGGCATGACCACGGTGACCGGGCCGAACACTTCGTCCTGGCCGATTTCCGAGTTCGGCGCCACGTCATACAGCACGGTCGGCTCGATGAAGAAGCCGCGATCCAGTCCGGGCGGCACGCGGGCGCCGGTGAGCACCTTGGCGCCGGCGGCCTGGGCGCGATCCAGCATGGCCAGGATGCGCTGGCGGGATCGCTCGGAAATGACCGGCCCGAGCTGGGTTTTCGGGTCGGCTGGATCGCCTGTGCGTATCCCGGCGACCTTCGCACGGAAGCGTTCGAGAAACTCGGGATAGATCGACTTTTGCACCAAAATGCGCGCGCCGCAGACGCAGGTCTGCCCGGCTCCGATGAATGCGGCAAACGCCGCGCCATTGATGACACGGTCTATGTCCAGGTCGTCGAACACGATGACGGCTCCTTTGCCTCCCAGCTCCAGCGTCGTCAGCGCGAAATTGCGCGCGGCGGCCTCGCCGATGGCGCGTCCCACTTCAGTGCCGCCTGTGAACACGACCTTGCGGATGAGCGGATGCCTGGCCAGCGCTGCGCCGGCTTCGTGTCCCACGCCGTTGACGACGTTGACAACGCCTTTCGGCACGCCGGCTTCTTCCAGCAGGCGGACAAGCCGGACGGTCGTCAGCGGGGTCTGCTCCGATGCCTTGATCACCACGCTGTTTCCGGTCGCCAGCGCAGGCGCGAGGCTTTTGGAAAGAATCATGAGCGGATGATTGAATGACGTCATCAGGGCCACTACGCCCAGCGGTACGCGCTGCGTGTAGCAAAGATACGGCCCTTCGATCGGAATGACGTCGCTGCGCCGCGTCAGCGCAAGCGCTGCGAAATAGCGGTAGAACTGCGGCAGGCGGGCGATCTGCGCGCGCGTCTCGGCAATCGGCCTGCCATTGTTCAGCGTCTCGAGCCGGTACATCTGTTCGAGGTCCGCCTCGAACAGATCGGCGAAACGGTTCAGCACGCGTGCCCGCTGTTGTATGGGCATGTCGCGCCATGCGCCACCCTCGAAGGCCTTGCGGGCCGCATGCACAGCGCGGTCGACATCCCGCTCGGACGCCGCCGCCAGCGTGCCGATGATCTCTCCCGTGGCCGGGTCGACGATGTCGAGCGTGCGGCGGTTCTCGGCGTCGGTCCACTCGCCGTCGATGAACAGCTGGGCCTCAAGGTGCTGCGTGTTGGCAATATCCATGACAATGTCCTTCAATTACTTGAACGAAGATGCGCTCGTGCCGGCACTGTGTCCGCCGGGAGCCTGGGGGCGCCCGGCGCTGCCGGGCATCAGATCCTCGAGCCCCTTGCCGCTGGGCTCCACTCCCAGCCAGGCGACCACGATGACTTGCACGATCAACAGGCCGACCATCATGGCCTGAACGCCGACGATGCCATATCGGCCGAACAACGAGACCACCAGGAACGGCGTGATGATGGTGGCGCCGCGTCCGAGCGTATTGCAGATGCCGGACGCGCGCAGGCGCACCTGAGTCGGAAAGAGCTCCGGCACGTAGATCGCGAAGAGCAGGGCGACCAGCACATAGATCGGCACTGTTAGCAGGAAGCCCACGATCAGGACGTACGCGGGGTCCTTGACGAAGGGGTAAATGGCGCCGAACACGATGGCGGCGAGCGACGCGCCGATGATGGTGGGTTTGCGTCCCCAGGTATCCGAGGTCAGCGCGCCGATGGCCGAGCCTATGGGGGCGCCCAGCGCCATCACGAGTGCGTAGCCGAACGATTTGGCGATGCTGAAACCCTGATGCACGAAAAACGTCGGCAACCAAGTGATGAACCCGTAGAGCAATGTATTGATGACCACCAGCGTGACACATCCGACGATCATGCGCCGGAGCATGGCGCCACGGAAAAGCGAGCCAAGTCCCATGGGTGCCGCTGCCGCCGTTGGGGCGGGAACCGGCGCAGGTAACGCGGCGCCGCCTCGGGACGCGATGACCTCGCCTTCGATGCGCTGCAGAAGCGCCTCGGCCTCGTCGTATCGACCGACCGAGTCGAGCCAGCGCGGAGACTCGGGCAGCGATTTGCGCGCATACCAGACGCCAAGCGCGCCGATGCCGCCCAGCACGAACATGGCCCGCCAGCCGAAAGCGGGAATCACGAGCAGGCCGGCCAGACCGGCGATCGGCAGTCCGGTCACGACGAAGACCGCCATCCAGCCTTGCAGTCTTCCGCGCGAGCGGGGCGGCACGAACTCTGTCAGCGTCGAATAGCCCACGACGTTCTCGGCGCCGAGTCCGAGTCCCATGAGAAACCGGCAGGCAATGAGCACGCCCATCGTCGGCGCGAAGGCCGCGCCGAGCGAGGCCAGCCCGAACAGGGCGAGATTGGCCTGATAGGTGAAGCGGCGACCAAACCGGTCGCCCAGGAAGCCCGTTCCAAGCGAGCCGAGCATCATGCCGAGAAAGGTCATTGATACGAAGAGTGCGTTCTGCGAGAGCGTGGAAAAGCCCGATTGCAACGTGGCGCCCAGCACGGTGGAAGCGACGTAGATGTCAAAGCCATCGAAAA
>DAIDKG010000356.1 GCA_027450125.1 Bordetella sp.
GGCCACGGCAGCGGCGACATCGCGCTCGCTTTTTCCACGGCCTATACCTTGCCGGACGTGGCCGACCGCGGCATGCCCGCCGTGGCCATGCTGCACGAGTCCAGGCTGGACCCGCTTTTCGATGCGGCGGCCGAAGCGGTGGAGCAGTCCATCATTGCCGCGCTCTGGCGCGCCGAGATGGTGCTCGGGCGCGACAACCACGTGCGTCTGGCCGTGCGCGAACTGATACCCGAGTGGCGCGACTGGCTGACCCGCGCATCCTGGCGATGATTGCCGCCGAGTCCTCCAAGGTAAAAACGCCCCCTTGTGGGGGATGAGCCCGGACACGGAGCAGTCCCTTGCGGACTGTTCCGTGCAGCGTGGGGGCATTCATTCTCGGACTTCCATCATGAAAATACTCATTTCCACCGATATCGAGGGCGTGGCCGGCGTGTTCCATGCCGAACAGACGCGCGCCGGCAACGGCGAATACGAGTGCGCCCGGGCCTGGATGACGGCCGAGGCGAACGCCGCCGTGCAGGGGGCGTTCGCGGGCGGCGCCACCGAGGTTCTGGTCAACGATTCGCACGGCGGCTTTCGCAACCTGCTGCCCGACCAGCTCGACGAGCGCGCCCGCCTGGTGCTGGGCAAGCCGCGCTACCTGGGCATGATGAGCGGCCTGGAGGAGGGCTGCGGCGCCGTGCTGATGGTGGGCTATCACAGCCGCGCGCAGGGCCGCGGCGTGCTGGCCCACACCATCAACAGCTTCGCCTTCGCGCGCGTGCAGCTAAACGGCATGGAACTGGGCGAGGCGGGCCTGTACGGCGCCCTGGCGGGCGAACTGGGCGTGCCGGTGCTTATGGCCAGTGGCGACGACGTGTTCATCGCCGAAACGCGCCCCCTTTTTCCGCATGCGCAATGGGTGCAGACCAAGGTGGCGCATGGGCAGGGCAGCGGCGTGACGCTATCGCCGGCGGCCGCGAGGAAGGCCATTGCACAGGGCGCCGAGCGGGCCGTGCGCGCGGCACTGTCGCGCAAGGAAGCGGACAAAGCCGAGCCGTTCCGCATCGCCGGTCCGATAGAATGCCAGCTGCAGACCCAGAGCACGGCGCTGGCCGACCTCTTCTGCACCTGGCCCACGCTCGAACGCGTAGACGGCGTGACGCTGCGCTTTACGGTCGCTACCGTGCAAGCCGCCGTCCGTACGCTCAACAGCCTGTCGGCCATGTCGTCCATGCTGCGTTAGCGTCAACCGCCTAGTACAAACAGGAATTCCATGTCCACCGTTCCCGACCGCATCGCTTCCCTGCGGCAGGCCATGCGCCGCCTCAAGCTCGATGCCTGCATCGTGCCGTCCTCGGATCCGCATCTTTCCGAATATCTGCCGCAGTACTGGCAAGGCCGGCGCTGGCTGTCGGGTTTCACCGGCTCGGTGGCCACGCTGGTGGTCACGGCCGATTTCGCCGGCCTGTGGGTCGACAGCCGCTATTGGGTGCAGGCCGAGAAGCAGCTGGCGGGCAGCGGCATCGCGCTGATGAAGCTGGCCGTGCAGGGTTCGCTCGGCCACGTCGAATGGCTGGCGGCCAATCTGCGCGCGGGCGCGCGCGTGGGCGTGGACGGCCGCGTGCTGGGCCTGTCGGCCTTTCGCGCGCTGACGCAGGCGCTGGCGCCGGCGGGCGTGGTGCTGGACATCATTGCCGACCCGCTGGGCGAAATCTGGCACGACCGCCCGCCGCTTCCGGCCGAACCGGTCTTCGAACACCTTCCGCCCTACGCCACGCAGTCGCGCGCCGAGCGTCTGGCGCGCGTGCGCGCAGCCATGGCAGAACACAAGGCCGACGTGCACCTGCTGTGCACGCTGGACGACATCGCCTGGGTGTTCAATCTGCGCGGCTCCGATGTCGAATACAACCCGGTATTCCTGGCCCATGCCCTCATCGGCCAGGACCATGCCACGCTCTTCGTGGGCGAGGGCAAGGTGTCCAGCGCGCTGCGCGCGCGGCTGGCCGAAGACGGCGTCGAGGTCGCGCCCTACGAGCAGGCCGCCGAAGCCTTGGGTTCGATCGAAACCGATCAGACCCTGCTGATCGACCCGGCTCGCGTGACCTGCGGCGTGTTTCATTTGATGGATCCCGCCGTTGCCCGCGTCGAAGCCATCAATCCCTCGACCTTCTTCAAGTCGCGCAAGAGCGACGCCGAGCTGGCCCACGTGCGCGAAGCCATGGCGCACGACGGCGCGGCGCTGTGCGAATTCTTCGCGTGGTTCGAGGCTGCGATGGCGGCAGGCGAGGCGGTGACCGAGCTGGACATCGACACCCATCTCACGGCTGCGCGCGCTCGGCGGCCCAACTATGTCAGCCTGAGCTTCTCCACCATCGCGGCCTTCAACGCCAACGGCGCCATGCCCCATTACCGCGCCCTGCCCGAGTCGCACGCGGTCATCGAGGGCGACGGCCTGCTGCTCATCGATTCGGGCGGCCAGTACCTGGGCGGCACGACCGACATCACTCGCGTCGTGCCGGTGGGCACGCCCAGCGCAGACCAGAAGGTGGACTACACCCTGGTGCTCAAGGGCATGATCGCGCTGTCGCGCGCAGCCTTTCCGCGCGGCACGCCCGGCCCGGTGCTCGACGCCATCGCGCGCGCGCCGATCTGGGCGGGCGGCGCCGAATACGGCCACGGCACTGGGCACGGCGTGGGCTACTTTCTCAACGTGCACGAAGGGCCGCAAGTCATCGCCTACCGCGCGATGCCGCTGGCGCACACGGCCATGGAACCGGGCATGATCACGTCCAACGAGCCCGGCATCTACCGGCCCGGCCGCTGGGGCGTGCGTATCGAAAACCTCACGGCCTGCCGGCCCTGGCTGTCCGGTGAGCTGGGTGAGTTCCTGTGTTTCGAGACGCTCACGCTCTGTCCCATCGACATGCGCTGCATCGACCGCGATCTGATGCGTTCCGACGAGATCGACTGGCTCGACGATTATCACGCTACCGTGCGGCAGCGTTTGTTGCCGCTGGTGTCGGGGGCGGCTCGGGATTGGCTCATTGCTCGTACCGAGCCGTTGTGAGTTCTTCTGCGTCGGGTTCTTAAGTTGCCTCGGTTGAGTTCTTGAGCCGCCGAGGCTGCCCTGCGGAATTCCGATGCTCGCCCGGTGGGCTGCGCTTCGGATTCCTCCGGGGTCCTCGGCTCAGATCTCTGCATGCGACGGGTTTTAACGATCTCGCATGGGTTGAGGCTTTGAGCCGGCGATAGGGCGGAGGGAGTCTGAAGCGGGGGCCGGCCAACCGGAGCCCCCCGGGCGAGCATCGGAACTCCCGCAGTCCTGTCGCCGGCGGTTCAAGAATTCAACAGCCCCCCGCTCAAAGAACTCGAACCGCCCATCAAATCAGCAATTCCAAAGACCGATACATCCGCCGCCGCTCCGAATCCTGCGCAGTCGCGCCGGCCCGTATCGAAATCATCAGACAGTCCAGAAAGCACTCCGCCGCCGCCGACAAAGGCACGCCGCGCCGCGCGACGACACTCACGGTGGTGCGGTCGACCTCTTCCTTCAAGGTGAGCGCGCGCAGATTCTCGCGCGCCAGCCGCGTCTCCACCAGCGGCCACGGAAAAATGCTCACGATGTCGGTGTGCATGAGCAGGCCCATTGCCACCGCCCAGGAGTGCGCCAGATGCACTGTTCTGGGCAGCGGCAGGCCGTGCCGGTGAAACACCGTGTCGGCGATCATCTCCTTGCTGGCCGGGTCCCAGTTGAGCAGCCACTCGCTGTCCTGGAACTCCCGTAGCGACTGGGCATGTTCCAGGGGATGGCCCTTGCGCACCACCACGGCCGATTCGGTCGCCATGAGCGGCGTCTGGGCGAATTCCGCATGCAATGAGGCGGGCATCGGCTTGCCCAGCGAAAAGTCCAGCGTGCCGTCGCGCAGGCGCGGCATTGTGATGTTGAGCAGGCCCTCGTAGAACTCGAGCTGCATCTGCGGCATGCGCGCGCGAAAAAGGCTCACGGCATCGGGCAGGAAGGACAGCGCCACCCAGGGTGTGACGCCGATCGCCAGCGTGCCGCGGCATTGGCCGCGCCGGCTGTCCAGGTCCTCCTGCGCGCGCGCCATTTGATGCACGATGGCGCGGGCATGCTCCAGCAGCGCCTGGCCTGCCTCTGTGAAGGCGACGCCGTTGGCGTTGCGCATGACCAGCGCGATCTGCTGTTCGGCTTCCAGTTCCCGTACCGCCTTGGTCGCCGCCGCGGGCGAGATGCCCAGCATCCGCGCCGCGGCGCGGATGCTGCCCGTGTCGGCCATGGCGACGAGGGTGCGGAACTGATGGAATTTCATAAGTGAAAACCCAGGTGGCAACTCTTGGTTGGCAGGCCAACCATTGTAGGGCTGCCCGCGCAAAACCGTCGTCACTATCCTAGCGGGCTATTGCCAACGCACAGGCCCCGCTGCCAGGAGACGACGATGAACGCCCCGCTCATTCCTTCCGAGATTGCCGCGATCGAACAAGAGATGATCGCGCTGCGCCATTCGATCCACGCCCATCCCGAACTGGCCTACGAGGAATTCGTCACCAGCGACCTGGTCGCGCAGCGGCTCCAGGAGTGGGGCTACGAGGTGCACCGCGGCCTGGGCGGCACCGGCGTCATCGGCACCCTGAAGGCGGGCAGCGGCGGCCGCCGCCTGGGCCTGCGCGCCGACATGGATGCGCTGCCTATTCACGAGACTACCGGGCTCGACTACGCCAGCCGCGTGCCGGGCAAGATGCACGCCTGTGGCCACGACGGCCACACCGCCATGCTGCTGACCGCGGCCCGGCACCTGGCGCAGACGCGCAATTTCGAAGGCACCCTGCACCTGATTTTCCAGCCCGCCGAAGAGGGCCTGGCCGGCGCCAGGCGCATGATCGAGGAAGGACTGTTCGATCTCTTCCCGTGCGACGCGGTGTTCGCCATGCACAATATGCCGGGCCATCCGACCGGCAAATTCGGTTTCCGTCCCGGGGCCTTCATGGCGTCGTCGGACACGGTCATCATCGACATCGACGGCCGTGGCGGCCATGGCGCGGTGCCGCAAAAGACGGTGGACCCCGTCGTGGTGTGCGCGAACGTGGTGCTGGCCTTGCAGACCATCGTGTCGCGCAATGTGGCGCCTCTGGACATGGCGATCATCACGGTGGGCGCGATCCACGCGGGCGAGGCCCCCAACGTGATTCCGCAGACCGCGCAGATGCGGCTTTCGGTGCGCGCCCTGCGCCGCGAGGTGCGCGATCTGCTGCAGGAGCGCATCACGGCCCTGGCGCACGCGCAGGCCGCCGTCTATGGCGCCACGGCCCGCGTCGACTACCAGCGCCGCTATCCGGTGTTGGTCAACGACGCGGCCATGACTGAATTCGCCGAGAGCGTCGCGCGCGACTGGGTGGGCGAAGACGGCCTCATCCCCAACTTGGATCCGCTCACGGGCAGCGAAGACTTCGCCTTCATGCTCGAACAATGCGCAGGCAGTTATCTCATCATCGGCAACGGCGACGGCGAAGGCGGCTGCATGGTCCACAACCCGGGATACGACTTCAACGACGGCTGCCTCGCGCTGGGCGCAGCCTACTGGGTCAAGCTCACCGAACGTTTTCTGCGCGGCTGACGCGAGAAGACCCGATCATTATCCGGAGACAGCAAGGCAATGAGCGCCATCTCGACGCAGGCGGGCAGCTACGGGCCCCTATCCCAGGGGCGCGCCCGGCGCGCCAAGGCCATCGCGGCCATCACGCTGGGCAATGGCCTGGAGTTTTTCGATTTCACCGTCTACAGCTTTTTCGCATCCCTGATCGGCGCGCAGTATTTTCCGGTGCACGGTTCGCTGAACCAGTTGCTGCTCGCCGTCGGCAGCTTCGGCGTGGGCTTTTTCATGCGCCCGCTGGGCGGGGTGGTGATCGGCGCGTATGCCGACCGGGCGGGCCGCAAGGCCGCCATGACGCTCACGCTGTCCTTGATGGCCATCGGCTCGGCCATCATCGCGTTCGCGCCCACGTACGCGACGATCGGCATCGCCGCGCCCGCGCTGATCGTGTTTTCGCGCCTGATCCAGGGCTTCGCCGTGGGCGGCGAAGTCGGCGCCTCGACTGCCATGCTGCTGGAATACGCCGACGGCCGCACGCGCGGCTTTTACGGCAGCTGGCAGTACGTCAGCCAGGCGCTCAACGCCGTCTGCGGCGCCTTGCTCGGCCTGGCGCTGTCCGCGCTGCTATCTAAGCACGCGCTGGAAAGCTGGGGCTGGCGGGTGCCCTTCGTGCTGGGCATGCTGGTCGCGCCGGTCGGCATCTACATCCGCCGGCATCTCGATGAAACGCTGCACGATGCGTCGTTGACGACCGGGCAGGCGCAAGCGTCCGGGGGGCACCCTTTGCGCGAACTGCTGACGCGCCACCCCCTGGGCCTGCTGGCCGGCGTGGTCACGACCATCGGCGGCACGGCGGCCAACTACATCGTGCTGTTCTACGTCGCCACGTACGCCATCAAGATCCTGGGCCTGCCCATGTCGGTGGGCATGAGCGCGGCGCTCGTGGCTGCGCTGGTTACGGCGGTGTGCTCGCCCTTCGCCGGTTCGCTGTCCGATCGCGTGGGCCGCAAATGGGTGATGGGCGTGTCCCGGGTGCTGCTGATTCTGGTGATCTATCCGGCCTTCATCGCGATCCATGCCTGGCCCACCGTGCCGACCGTGCTGTCGGTCGTGGCAGGGCTGGCCGTGCTCGTGGCGTTCACGGCCGTGCCCAACATCGTGCTGCTACCCGAGCTGTTCCCGCGGCATCTGCGCGTCACCGGCATGTCCGTCGTCTACAGCGTGGGCGTGGCGATCTTCGGCGGCTTCGCGCAATTCTTCGCGACGCTGCTGATCAAGCTGCTGGACGACCAGACGGCGCCCGCCTGGTATCTGATCGGCTGCGGCGTGGTCTCTTTGCTGATCTTCCCCTGGATCCACGAGCCCGCGGGTCAGTCGCTGGATTGATGTGCGAAAGCAAAATCAGGGCGGAGCGCCGCAGCGTTCCGCCCTGATTTTTAGTGTGTCTGCCGCTCAGCCTTCGCGGAACAGGAAGCTGTAGGCGCTCAGCGCCGGCACGCCGCCCAGGTGGGCGTAGAGCACCTTCGAACCGGCGGGGAATTCGCCCAGGCGCACCTTGTCGATCATGCCGTGCATCGACTTGCCCTCGTAGACCGGATCAGTCATCACGCCTTCGAACCGGGCGCACAGGCGGATCGCCTCGAGCGTGCCGTCGTTGGGCAGGCCGTATTCGGGGCCGCCGTAGCGTTCGTCCAGCACGACGTCGGCAGCAGTGATCTCGCGTCCCAGTTCGACCTTGTCCGCCGTCTGGCGCGCGATGCGCAGGATCTGCTCGCGCGTCTGCGCGGGCTTGGCCGAGGCATCGATGCCGATCACGCGGTCCGCGCGGCCGTCGGCGGCAAAACCCACCACCATGCCCGCCTGCGTGCTGCCCGTGACCGAGCACACCACGATGTAGTCGAACTTGAAGCCGAGTTCGGCCTCCTGTTGGCGCACTTCCTCGGCGAAGCCGACGAAACCCAGGCCGCCCAGGGGGTGGTCGGAGCAGCCGGCGGGAATGGCATAGGGCTTGCCGCCGGCCTTGCGCACGCTATCGAGCGCCTCTTCCCAGCTCTTGCGAAAGCCGATGTCGAAACCGTCGGGGACCAGGCGCACGTCCGCGCCCATGATGCGCGACATCTGGATGTTGCCCACGCGGTCGTACACCGCGTCGTAGTAATTGACCCAGTTTTCCTGGACCAGCACGCATTTCATGCCCAGGTGCGCGGCGACCGCGGCGACCTGGCGGGTCTGGTTCGACTGGATGCCGCCGATGGAAACCAGCGTGTCGCAGCCCTGGGCCAGCGCCTCGGGGATCAGGTATTCCAGCTTGCGGGTCTTGTTTCCGCCGAACGCCAGGCCGCTGTTGCAGTCGTCGCGCTTGGCGTACAGCTCGACCTTGCCGCCCAGGTGCTTGCTCAGGCGGGGCAGGGGCTGGATCGGCGTGGGGCCGAACGTGAGCGGATGGCGGGGGAATTTCTTCAGATTCATGGGAGGGCTCCAAGGGGCAGGGGGAGGCTAGGGCATCGATCCTGGAAAGCCAGGGCCGGACGGGCGTTGCGCCGATGCCGCCATGGAACTCATGGTAGAGAATTTGATAAGAAATAGGGTTGCGAAAATTGATTCTTTTATATACTTTAACTCTATTTAAATAGGTATTGTTTTTTGTTTATTTCATATAAATAAAAATGAAAGCAATAAAATTGCAAAGCGGCTCGGCGAAAGGCAATCCGGCCGGGACGGCAATCGATCGGGTCGATCGAGCCATCTTGCGCCAGCTTCAGCGCGACGCGTCCATCTCGAACGTGGCGCTGGCGGCCAAGGTCAACCTGAGCGCGCCGGCCTGCCTGCGCCGGGTCGACCGGCTCAAGGAAATGGGGTTGATACGCGGTACGGTGGCGCTGCTCGATGCCAAGGCGCTCGACCTGGGCATGCTGGTGATGATCGGCGTCGTGCTCGATCGATCCACGCCCGACTCCTTCGCTGAATTCGAAAAGGCGGCGCAAAAGGTGTCCGGCTGCATGGAGTGCCATGTCGTCACAGGCGAGTTCGACTACTTCATGCTGTTGCGCACCAAGGACGGCGACAGCTTCGGCCGCCTTCACGCCGAGCAGCTGCTGTATCTGCCGGGCGTGCGGCAGATCCGCTCCTTCATGGTGATCAAGGAAATCCTCTCGACCACGAGTATTCCGATCTAGGGCCTGCCTGCGACAAAAGGCCCCAGATTTCGCCGGGAGTTGGCACTAGTCCCCATTGACGCCGCTATAATCCAAATTTCCCGCATGCACCTGAGGGGACGCAAACCCTTAAGGTGCCATTACGATGACCAAATACGTGTTTGTCACCGGCGGTGTCGTCTCTTCCCTGGGCAAGGGAATAGCCGCCGCGTCCCTGGCCGCCATCCTCGAATCGCGCGGCCTGCAAGTCACCCTCCTCAAGCTGGACCCTTACATCAACGTCGATCCGGGCACGATGAGCCCCTTCCAGCACGGCGAGGTGTTCGTCACGGAAGATGGCGCCGAAACCGACCTGGACCTGGGCCACTACGAGCGCTTCATCTCGGCCAAGATGCGCAAGGTGAACAACTTCACCACCGGCCAGATCTACGAATCGGTGCTGCGCAAGGAACGCCACGGCGACTACCTGGGCAAGACCGTCCAGGTCATCCCGCACATCACCAACGAAATCCAGGATTTCATCGCCCGCGGCGCCGATGCCTCCTGGAACGGCGCCACCGACGTGGCCATCGTCGAGATCGGCGGCACGGTAGGCGACATCGAGTCGCTGCCTTTCCTCGAGGCGGCGCGCCAGATGAGCCTGCGCCTGGGGCGCA